>JANRMC010000116.1:0-2546 GCA_033761915.1 Flavihumibacter sp. | reverse complement strand
ATGGGATGGCTTTGCACGGTTAGCGCCGGTAAAATCTTTTGCTGCTAACAAATGGGGTTTGTATGATATGGCCGGCAACGTGTGGGAGTGGTGCAGCGATTGGTACAGCAACGATTATTACCAGCAAAACAGTAAAGGCATCAGCCGCAACCCGCAAGGCCCAACAAAAAGTTACGACCCCGAAGAACCTACCGTACCCAAGCGGGTGGTACGAGGTGGCTCCTTTCTTTGCCATGCTTCTTATTGCGCCAGCTACCGCGTGGCGGCACGCATGAAAACTTCTCCTGATACGGGTTTAGAACATACCGGCTTCCGGTGTGTAAGCAGCAAATAATTTTAAATTTTTTTGATTGGAGATTTCTTATTTGAAACATCAAATACAAAAGCATTACCCGCTGCTCGTAGCATTGCAGTACAAGTGTGCGACGCAACCAAAGCCAAATTTATTTCCAAATGTTTGGTACAAATTCGGTAAACTATTTTACCCGGTAAAATGTTTTACTGAAATTATAAAACAGGGTTACTGTACTTAAAAAATCTTTATTGCCCGGCAGGTTAGAGCGTATGGTTTTATTCATAGCCCCCTGCAAACTAAACGGAATTTTTGTGTGCGATAAAGTGGTGGTGGCTGTATAGTAACGGCCTTCATAACCATCTAACCTAAGATAATAAACAGCCCCATTGATGGCCAGGCGCAATAGTCCGCCCAATTTTATATTGGCAATACCTGAGTTTAGTGTAATGAAATGCGTGGTTTGCGGACCATCTTTTTGCAGGCCATGGCCTTGCAGGTAATACACACCCACGTTCCAGTTTTTGGTAATATGGTAGGTCGGCGCAATTTCACCGGCCAAAAAGCGGCGCATTTGCGTAATTGAAGTAGTGGTATTATTATCGGTTATTTTTCTTATCTGAAAATTTAATGCCGGGTGAGCACCCACTCTTAAACTGAATTTTTTTTCATCAACAGCCTGGTAGCGAAACCACAATAAAATGCCGCCCTTTCTTCCGTCGGGGGTAAGACGGATATCGGGGTCAATACTGAATTTATTTTTCTTCCAGGATAGAAAAAAAAGCCCTGCCGAGCTGTTTAAAGAAAATGTAGGAACAATAGAAAAGCCATTGGTGGTAACGCCCACAGAACCCGAAAATATGGTGGTGTTACGGCTGCTGTCTGTTTGCTGTGCCATGGTAGAAAAAGGAAACAGCAGCGCCATTGCTGCGGCAAATGCAAGTTTAGTAATGGTCATGTTAGTTGTTTGTAAAAGAAAAAATACGGCGGATGAAGGTTGGGCGGCTGTTGTGTCGGCCACCAATTTTGAAACCGCAAATATCCTTAATAATTATAAGAACAGTTATAAGTTTTAGGCGACAAATGTCAAATAATACACTTATTGAAAGTATGTAATTGGGGTAGCCAGCGGCTACACATTGGGCAACTGTGGTTACTAATTAAAAACCCCGACAGGATTTGTGCAAGGCTTTCGGGTCATACTTGAGCGGCAGCGCTTAACTGGTCTGGAAAAATGAGGATGAATAATAAGAATTGAATGTGGGCCGCCCATGCTGCAGCTATAAGTTTAATAGAATGGCCCCGGAACAACTATACAATTAAATGCGTATCGTTTGTTTACAAATTTTAGCGTGTTGTTGCCTTTACAGCTATTCGCCAATATACGGGTCTTTAATTCGCTTTGCTGTATAGCGTATGTTTGAAAATATCACATCACAACTTTTACCAGTAGGCGACTGGGCTAAAAATCCTATGCGTACCGGCTTTTTATTATTGAATTGTAAATGCCGTATCAGCAACCATTTTTTTCCGTCAGAAGAACAGTAAAGGGTAATTACATTACCGGCTTTTGCCATTTTATAATACACTTTATTGCTGGTTATCTCTGTTGCATTGCAATCGTCTGAAATATCTTTTGTAACAACAGAAACAACGCGTCTGGCTCCCGTATAATCTTTTTCAAAACAAAATTTTATCCAGTTCAAACTGTCTTCAAACAAAACCAGGGCGCCACCATCCCATTTATTTATAAAAGAGTGCTGAATGGATGCAGATAACACAAAATCATCATCGGCAGTAAACAACAGCTTGGGGGCATTATCGGTATTATAAGTAACATTCGGGTCTCTGAACATGTCTGTTTTGGCACCCGCTTTAATACGGATAACATCTTTTACAGAAGAAAATGCAAGGGGCTTATTGGCCCAGATCATTGTATGCGGAATTGCAGAGTTGCGGACCGTGACCTTAATCTGCGACATTGCAAGGTTGCAAACAAGCAGTAAGCCCAAAAGAATGGACATCAGTTTTAATATTGGTCTCTTTTTCATACTCCAATATAAATATATTTTCAATATTAAGTTTCGGTGGCGGTTGGCACTGGTAACCGTTGGCTTGTAAATAGGTATTGCCATTTAATTGGATAAAAGATCACCTGTTGGGGCCAGTAACTACCAGCTACGCTAAAATGGAGGAGAGGTTACCTGAAAAATACATTTTGAGTGCAGCATTGCTGGCACTCTATTGTGCTTAC
>JANRMC010000115.1:0-13802 GCA_033761915.1 Flavihumibacter sp. | reverse complement strand
AACCCTTTGCTGACTTAGAGTGCGAAAAAGACGGCATCAAAATTATTATAAGTGTAAAAGCAAGAAATAAATATCAGAGAAAGGGAAGTTTAAATTCCCGATATAACCTTGGGAGTAAAGTTTATGAAAAATCACTTGCCTCAGAAAAAAAATACAATGCCATTGCGCATTGGATGGCTATTCAATTCGACAAAACCTCTTACACTATTTATTTTTGTTCCTTATCTGAATTAAATGGAAAGAAAGCAATACCCGTTGATTTGTGTGAAAAAAATTTAGTCGGCGAAATTTGGCAACACAACAAAAGGCATTACTTTGATTTTGATTTTTATACTAATAAATAAGTGTCCCCGTCCAGCGGGGTCTCCCGCAGGGGACCCCGCGTAACTGAAACAATAAAACAAACCTCGGGGTCGGCTGCGCCAGACCCCGGGGAGACGATAAGAAATACCTTTAATACAATAATAAATTACAGCATGAAATGTATTTATGGTTTATTTGCGGCAGCAGCCTTAATAAATTTAAGTAGTTGCAGTATTTTTAAAAAAACACCCAAAGACGATTTCACAGACGGGTTTTATAATTTGCGTAATCAGCAGTACCGCCAAAAAGTTTATGTATGCACAAATGAGGATAGCATATTAGTATATACAATCCAAAAAAAAGAAAAACAATTGACCCTTAATCCCGCTGATTATATTGCTTATCCCAAAAAAAATGCTCATCATATTATACCAGATCTGATATTCTCAAAAAACACCTTCGATATTGATTTTTTAACTATGCCTCTGAAACTAAGACCCTCATTACAACAGGTGCCACCACAATTAAACACAAACCTTAACGGAGCTGTCTATTTTGGTTTCAGAAAAGATGCATATCATCTCAACAGTAAAATCACTCCTCTTCAGCAACGGCAGCAGCAACTCAATCATTTTGGCTTTTCTGTTGGTGGCTTTACGGGTATTGGTAATACATTTATTTCCCCCACCACCACAAACCTGCAATTGCAGCAAGAGTACGATGGTGTTGTATGGAGCAAAGGCTTTGCAGCCATTATTGCCATTAATAACTTTACAGTGGGCATTGCCTGCGGAGCCGATCATTTGTTGGATAAAAACAGGCAGGTGTGGATTTACCAGTCAAAACCCTGGTTTGGATTAGCCTTTGGGTTAAACCTTAATTAAACAGATACTATGGTAAGAACAATATTCATTTCATTATCCCGTCCCAACAAGGTCTCCCGCAGGAGACCCCGCGTAACTGAAAACAATAAAACAAAACCCGTGAGTCGGCTGCGCCAGACCCCCAGGGAGACGATAGCAATGTATGGCGTTGAAATAGTAACTTAGTAAACCTTACCCACAAATACCACAATCATGAAAAAAACAATACTTGCTGCACTGGTACTGGTTACCACCTTCTTTTTGGGCTTTGCTGTAAGAGCCGTTACAGATAAGCAACCGGCTGATGCTTCTTTAAAAAGAGTGACCGGTATTGGCGGCATTTTTTTTAAATGCAAAGACCCCAAAAAGCTGAGAGAATGGTATCAACTGCATCTGGGTTTAAATACTAACCAATACGGTTGTGTTTTTGAATGGTACCAGGGGGCAGATAGCACACAGAAAGGGTTTACACAATGGAGCCCCTTTAATGAAACCACCAAATACTTCAACCCTTCTGCCAAAGATTATATGATTAATTACCGCGTGGCCGATATGGATGCACTGGTAACCCAACTGCGGCTGGAAGGGGTAACCATATTAGACAGTGTTGAAACATACGACTATGGTAAGTTTGTACATATACAGGATTTGGAAGGCAACAAACTGGAACTATGGCAACCCAACGATGTGGTGTATGAAAAAATGGGCAAAGACATGAATATGAAAACAACGAAGTAAGTTACCAGTTACAGGTTGCAAGATACAGGTTACAAAAAACCACCAACCACCAACCACCAACTACCAACCACAAACAATTACAAATTGCTGAGGCTATGACTACCGTACAAGAGTGCGACGCAACGGCTGCTTAATAGTACCACCACTGCCGGCTACCCTATTGTTCTTCTTCTTTAAACCAATGATATTTTATCAGTACAGCACATGATGGTTGGGGCAGCAACGGTATTTATATTTAGTTTACTTATATTTTAAACGATACAATGCTTTGCTATGAGAAAAATATTGGGGCTATTTATCATTAGCCTGTTTACACAAACACTTTTTGCTCAATTACAAGTTACCAACCTGCTTACAGAAAACCAGTCGAACCCCTTTGGTATGGATGTTACCACGCCACGCTTTAGCTGGCAGCTCAGCAGCAGCATGCGCAACACCCTGCAAACAGCGTATGAAATTAAAGTAACCCATGGCAAAGCGGTGGTATGGAACAGCGGTAAGGTAAGCAGCGCACAATCGGTACACCTTTCATATGCGGGCACGGCTTTGCAAAGCAACCAGCGTTACCAATGGCAGGTGCGGGTGTGGGATAATTATAAAAACGCCAGCGCCTGGAGTGTGCCGGCTACTTTTAGCATGGGCTTATTAACTACCGCTGATTGGAAGGCGCAATGGATTGAAGCCGGTTTTAATGAAGACACGGTTAACCGACCGGCACAATATTTCAGAAAAGAATTTTCCATTAGCAAAAAAATAAAAACAGCCACGCTCTACATTACCTCGCAGGGTATGTATGAAGCGCAACTGAATGGCCAGCGGGTAGGCAACTTATATTTAACACCTGGATGGACGAGCTATAACAAACGCCTTCAATACCAGGCATACGATGTTACAGGTTTATTAAAACAGGGTGCCAATGCCACCGGCGTAGCGCTGGGCAATGGCTGGTACCGCGGTTATCTGGCATGGAACGATAACAAAAATATTTACGGCAAAAAATTAGCGCTGCTATACCAGTTGCAAATTGATTATGCTGATGGCAGCACCGCTGTTATTGGCAGCGATGGTAGCTGGAAGAGTAATACCGGCCCCATACAATATGCCGAAATATATAACGGCGAAACCTACGATGCCCGCTTAGAAAAAAAAGGCTGGGCCGCAGCAGGCTTTAATGATGCGGATTGGAAAAACGTAAACACTCTTAGCACTACCAACACACATTTAATTGCCACTTATAACGAAGGCATAAAAAAACACGAGCGGCTGAAACCCATAAAAATATTTACCACGCCCAAAGGTGAGCGGGTGGTTGATTTTGGACAGAACCTGGTGGGCTGGATTGAAATAAAAATAAAGGGCAATGCCGGCGATAAAATAACAATACACCATGCAGAGGTATTAGACAAGCTGGGCAATTTTTATACAGAAAACCTGCGCCCGGCCAAACAACAAAACAATTATATTTTAAAAGGCGGCGAAGAAGAATTTTTTGAACCGCATTTTACCTTTCAGGGTTTCAGGTATATAAAATTAGAAGGCGCTGTAGAAGGTATAACTGCCGATAATTTAACGGCTGTTGCGTTGTATTCAGATATGCCGGTAACCGGCAGCTTCACCTCATCTAACAAATTAATAAACCAGTTGCAGCAAAATATACAGTGGGGACAGCGGGGTAATTTTTTAGATGTACCAACCGATTGTCCGCAACGGGATGAACGTTTGGGCTGGACGGGTGATGCGCAGGTATTCAGTCGCACCGCAGCATTTAACTTTGGTGTAAACAGTTTTTTTGCCAAGTGGTTAAAAGATGTGGCGGCCGATCAGCAACCCAATGGCAGCGTACCCTTTGTGGTGCCCAATGTATTAGGCCCCAGCTCTGGCGGCGCCACCGGCTGGGCCGATGTGGCCACTATTATTCCGTGGAATATGTACCTGGCTTATGGCGATAAAAAAATACTGGCCGACCAATATGCCAGCATGAAAGCATGGGTGGGCTATATGGAAAAAGCCAGCAAGAATAATTTATGGGCCACCGGTTTTCATTTTGGCGATTGGTTGTTCTACCGCCCTTTTGATGATAACGATGGCCGCGCCGCCGTTACTGATAAGTATTTAATAGCACAATGCTTTTATGCTCACTCGGCAGAAATAATGATTAACACCGCCACCGTGCTGGGCCATACAGCAGATAGCGCCTACTACACCACCCTGCTGCAAAAAATAAAAGAAGCCTTTGTAAAAGAATATGTAACCAGCACCGGCCGCCTGGTATCGGGCACGCAAACAGCCTATGTGCTGGCACTGCATTTTAATATGTTACCAGAAGAGTTACTCCAGCAGGCAGCAGAGCGGCTGGTAGAAAATATAAAAAGCTACGGCTATCATTTAACCACCGGCTTCCTCGGCACACCCTATCTCTGCCATGTGCTCAGCCGTTATGGTTATACAGATGTGGCCTATCGCCTGCTCTTTCAGGAAACCTACCCATCGTGGTTATACCCCGTTAAAATGGGGGCCACCACTATTTGGGAGCGTTGGGATGGTATTAAACCCGATGGCAGTTTTCAGGTGCCATCTATGAATTCTTTTAACCACTATGCATACGGCGCCATCGGAGACTGGATGTATCGCGTGGCAGCAGGACTGGATACCAAAACCACGGGCCCCGGTTACCAGCAAATAGTTATACAACCACAACCGGGGGGCAGCTTCAGTTTTGTAAACGCCACCCTCAATACCTACTATGGCAAAACCAGCAGTGCATGGAAGTTAGAAGGCGGACAATTGTATATGGATGTGGAAGTACCCGCCAATACCCAGGCTACCGTGTACATACCCACCAAAGATGCGGCAACCATTACAGAAAGTGGCCAGCCATTAAACACACAAAAAAACATTACCATAACAGGTGGCGCCAAAGGTTATACAGCAGTGCAGCTCGGCTCGGGCCTCTATCATTTTGTAAGCAAACAGTAATTAACCCCTGCTTATATACACATCCCGCCCACTGCCAGGGCGGGATTATTTTTTGGTAACCGGCAGTGGTTTTTCATAGCAGCAGGTGTTGCGTCGCACAGTTGTGCGGCAGCGCTTTGTGGGGCGGATATTAACCACATAGAAAGATAGCAACATATTTGTTGAGGTCTTAAGATGCAAAAGCGGATTAGGGCAATTTTTATGAATGAGAAAGAGATTTTAATTTGATATTGTGATGTAATTTTATGTACAAGCAGCAATCAAGTAAAACAGTGCAAAGCAAACGATACGAAATACTTAACGGACTTCCGCCGTATGGGCCAATGTATATTTCAATTTCAGAAGATGGAGTCCCATTTCACTTTCAAGGTTATGTTGTTCTATTTTATAGGAGTGATGGTACTAATTGGGTAGCAAACTTTAAAACTGGCAATACTAATTTTAATACCATTTACGACTTTCCGGAATTTAAAAGAACCATCGTTTTTGCTGCTGGAAATGGTTACATTATGGCAGACGATGAGGAAAATCCGGTAAAGGCAATTGAAGCTGCTTTTACAAAAGTTTTCATAGCTGATAATAAAATTCTGATTGCAGCTGACCAAACCGATTTTACAGTTATTAATATTAGCACCGACGAAGTGTGGCGAAGTGGAAGAATTTCGTGGGACGGTTTTGACAATCTCAATCTTAGTGGTGATTTTATAATAGGGTTAGCATATGAACCAACAAGTGGTGATGGAAGATGGGAACCATTTTCCTTCAATTATAAAACAAATGAAATTATTGGCAAAAAATATGAATTTAAAAGCAACACAAAACCGTGGTGGAAAATTTGGTAGATAAGCGAACCCTCTCATTCATAACGAGATTTCCACGTCCCAGTGGGGTCTCCCGCAGGGGACCCCGCGTAAACTTAAATAATAAAACAGAAACCCAGCAGTGGCTGTGCCAGATCCTGGGGATATAAAAGAAATTATACTATAATAATGATAAAAAAAATTAGTGCGACACTCATATTTCTAATTTCGATTTGTGCCTATTCTTTTTCACAGGGGCATATTGAGCATATCAAAAACCAGCAGTATATGAATCACCAAGGAAAGATTCATTGCGGCAACCTTTCTAACGATAATTTATCAGAGAGGGTTTGTGCAAATTTGGCATTTCAAAAAAGTGATTCATTACTAATAATCACTTATGATTCCTTACTTAAAGTTGTTAAGACTTATCATTCTGATAATTTTAAACTTAAATTAGAAAAAATGCAACAGAATTGGAGAAAAATGCGTGACTCGCATTGTGGTATTATATACGATAGCTATGAGAACTGCGGAGCCTGTCATTCAAGATCTATCGCATATTTAAATTGTTTAAAAGAGTTAACTGATAACAGAATTAAAGAACTCAAAAAACTAAAGTTAAATATCTCTGAAGAATAAATACTGTCAACGTCTCAGCGGTGTCTCCCGCAGGGGAACCCGCGTAATAAATCAATAAACAATAAGCCCGGGGTCGGCTGCGCCAAACCCCGTGGAGACAGAATACAACAGATAATAAAGCATTATATAAATGAACCATTTTAACATTGCACAGATTAATATAGGAAGAATTAAAGGCGTACGCATTGACGACCCCATAATGAAAGAGTTTGTAGATAATTTAGAAACCGTCAATAAACTGGCGGAAAGCAGCAAAGGTTTTGTATGGAGGCTGAAGGATGAAAATAATAATGCCACCAGCATCAACCCATACAACGATGAACAAATAATTATTAATGTATCGGTTTGGGCCTCCATTGAAGATTTAGAGCATTTTGTGTATAAAACATTTCATACTGATTTTTTAAGACGCAGGAAAGAGTGGTTCCAGACTTTTGGTAAAGCCTATGCAGGCATGTGGTGGGTACCGGCCGGGCATTACCCTACCATTGAAGAAGCAACAGAAAAATTAGACCATCTTCAAAAAAATGGTCCAACTGAATTAGTGTTTGATTTTAAAAATAAATTTCCGCACCCGTAGAGCAGTACAGCTAAACTACCAGCCGGGCCTCTCGCAGTAAGTCTGTATAGCTCAATTAGCAAACATGGCAATAGCGTTGCGTGACCCCACAATGACAAAAATTGTTTTTGTACATTTAATGTACATCCTGTTATTACCATTAAACCAAGTACATGAAAAAAACAATGCTGCTTCTAATTGTAGTTATTACTACGGTACGTTTGCAGGCACAAACGGTATTAACCAGCTATGTGGCGGCAAACACCCACCCGCTAACACGTATTGACAGCATCAGCAGCTTTGAAGAATTTGCGCCTATTGGCAAAGCCATTGGAGATGCACGCATTGTCTTTCTTGGCGAGCAGGACCACGGTGATGCTGCTGCTTTTATTGCAAAAACACAATTAATAAATTACCTGCACCGCGAAAAGGGATTTGATGTAATTGCATTTGAAAGCGACTTTTTTGCCGGCACCAACGGCTACGAAACGGTTACCGCCAATGCACCGGCCTTTGCCAAATATTACAGAGCCAATATTTTTCAGTACTGGACACTTTGCGATGCCTGCACCGGTTTGTTTACCCAACTGATACCAGAAAGCTTTAACAGCGTCCACCCATTTATTATTGCCGGGTTCGACAGCCAGATGTATTTGCGTTACTCCACCCAGCAACTAGCAAAAGCAATAGACAGTGTTTGCCGTGCAAACAATTTTGCCATAATTGGCCAGGAAGCTGCTTATAAAGAATTGATGAATGCCATCAGTCTTCTTACCAACAGCCTTACAACGGCGGCTCAGAAGCCGGATTTTTACAGCAGTACAGCAGTGGCTTTAACCAACCTGAAAACAATGTTTACAGAAAAATTGGGCAACGCCTCTCAATGGCCTTTACTAATTGAAAATTTAATAAGCCTTTGCCATCAGATGCGTTTGGTGAATAAAGATTTTACAGCTAGCTGTAATTACCGCGATGCGCAAATGGCCACTAACCTGAAATGGTTGTGTAAGGTTAAGTTTGCCGGCAAAAAAATTATTGTTTGGGCAGCCAACTATCATGTTGCTAAAATTGAACGGGGTTTATTAAAAAAAAGCAACGATGGATTTAGTCCGATGGCGTCCAGCTTTATTAAAGACACAGCACTGAATAAAGAAACGTATGTAATTGGTTTTACTTCTTACGATGGCGTAGCGGGGCGTATTGGCACAAAGAGCTTTAATATTGATGCGCCTGAAAAAAACGGTTTTGAAAACTGGGTGAACAATACCTATGACTATGCTTTTACAGATTTCACCGCTTTTAATAACCAGCATCCTGAATTTAATACTCCCTTTGCGTTGAAGAGTTCAGTAAAAGCCGCCGGCGTACACCAATCAGCAGAAGCACAGTGGAACAAAATATTTGACGGTTTGTTTTTTATACGGCATATGTACAATTGTAAAATAAAATATTGAAGCATTTTTCTGCCTTGTATTATTCCAAAAAAACAGCTCCCAACAAATTCTATCTTCACCGGTAACCAAATACTTTAGCCATGAAATATTTTACAATTGTGTTCAGTCTTTATTTTATATGCAGTTGCTCCGGTGCACATAAAAACACCAAACCGGCAGATGGGTTTACCACCACGGCCTCTGGTTTAAAGTATAAGATTCTGCAAAAAGGCAGTGGCGCAGCGGCACAGGTTGGTCAGGAAGTTTTGATACGGGAAACAACTTCGTACTTAAATGGAACCGTTTTATATTCTAACGAAACCAGCGGCTCGCCGGTAAAAGTATTAATTGGCGGCAACCAGGCCACTACGGCTGTAGATGAAGGCCTCCGTGGAATGCAGGTGGGCGAAGTGAGGCAACTGATTGCCAATCCCAACCTGGTACGCAGAAAATCTTACCCTCCGAATGTTTCGCCAGATTCTGCACTGAGTATAAAAATAATTTTACACAAAATTCTATAATACAAAAGCAGGACTGCATTAAATTTATAGTCAATAAACCAACCATTATGACCCCCACCAGCTCCCATAACGAACGTATTGCAAAAATGATTTTTGCATCGGTATACCCCATGTATATTACCAAAGTGGAAAAGAAGGGCCGCACCAAAGAAGAGTTGGACCAGGTAATTGAATGGCTGACCGGTTTTAACAGCAAAAAATTGCAGCAACTGATAAAAGAGAAAGTAACCTTTGAAGGTTTTTTTGAGCAGGCTACCCTTAACCCCCATGCACATTTAATTACCGGTGTTATTTGCGGCTACCGCATTGAAGAAATAGACAACCCGCTTACAAAAAAAACCCGCTATTTAGATAAGTTGGTAGATGAACTGGCCAAGGGTAAAAAGATGGAAAAAATTTTGCGTACGGTTTAGTTTAAAAGGCATGGTGCAATATTTAAACGAGAGTACATAAAACAAATATGCTTGACCTGATAAATATACTTGTTACCATTAAACTGAAAATAACAGATGAATCTGACATGGCTTATACAGCTTATGAAACAGCTGAAAAATTAAGAGATGAATTAGACGCACATATTTTAATGCTGCAGCAAGGCGAAACATAGCGTTTAGATGATTTGAATTTACTTTTTTCGCCAACCGCAACTTTACAAGAGCACTCGCTATTAAATAATGGGGCATCAGAATTCCTGATGCTTTCAGAAAACTTTGATCAGTTATTTGCAGCACTTAAAAGAAATCAATAATCTGAATACGCCGCGGCCCGCATTAAAATAATATCCGACTTTGAAACATTGCGCTGGTATTCTGGCATTGCTGATAATGTTTTCCATTCTGCATCGGCACTAAAAGTTTTCCAGTGGGCGGTACGTTCTTCCATAGTATCAAAACTGGTGAGGTACATTAAATTGGGCATGCGGCTGCCGCTGATAACATCGGCATAAAACACAGCATTAAACTGCAGCCGTTTAAACAGGGTTATCTCTCCCCCTTCATTAAACATTTTTACTTTGCTGATATAGCGTTCTTCTGTGGGGCTTTCGTAGCTGCGCAGCTCATACACATGTTGCTCTTTGGGTGTAGTTAACTGCGGCAATTGCATTTGCGGGGCCAGCCGGAAGGCGCTGAGCAAAATGGTTTCAATACGGGTAAAAGCTGGTTGCGTGTAGGGAGTGCTTAAGTAAGAGGCAGCGGCTGTTTTATAATCTGCATCTGCATGTATTAATGCCGCCATGTTAAATAATTTATCGGTGGCGGTAGCGGCTGTAATAATATAAATGCGTTTACTGGCTGCGGTATCGTTGGCTATGGGTTTAAATATGCCAATATTTTTTAAACCCAGTTTATGTGCAGCGGGCAGCCATGCTTTTTCTAAATACGCATCCAGTGCCTGCTCTTGTGCCGCCGTGCTGAAATGATATACCTGTATGCTGTAATATTCTTTTTTGGGCGGTTTGGCAAAACTGAAGTAGGTGGCCACTATGGCAAAGGCAAACAGAACACAATTTTTCATACATATTTTTTTTAAGCTGCATGAAGATACGGTTTGCAGGGTTTATTTTGATGCCGGTTGTACATTAGTTGAACGGAGCGCCGCAAGAATATTTAACCGGAGCGTTGCGGCTGGTTACCCAAAAATAAAAAGGCCGTACTTCGTACGGCCTTTTATTATATGTGGTGCAGTTAATCCTTAAAATTGCTCCAGTCCGCTAAAGAAGAAGCTACCTTCTATTAATGCATTGGCATCGCTATCGCTGCCATGTACGGCGTTTTCGCCAACGGATGTGGCATATAATTTACGGATGGTGCCTTCTGCTGCCTGTGCGGGGTTGGTGGCGCCAATCAATTCTCTGAAAGAGGCTACGGCATTTTCTTTTTCTAAGATGGCCGCTATAATTACGCCGCTGCTCATAAACTCTACCAGCTCTCCGTAAAAGGGGCGCTCTTTATGCACGGCATAAAACTCGCCTGCTTTTTCGGCGCTCAGCTTGGTTTGCTTTAAAGCCACCACGCGGAAACCTTCTTTAATAAATCTGTCTAAAATTGCCCCGGCATGTCCGTTCTTCATCGCATCGGGCTTAATCATTGTAAACGTTCTGTTGCTCATATTTCTTTTCTTTTTTGCGCCGCGAAGATAGGGAAGTTTGCTGAGGAATACCAGCCTGAAAAGCTTTAATTGAGCCCCAAAAGGGAGCAATTACCACTAAACACCCTTGTTGTTATTGACGGGTTTTAATTACCTTCGCCACCATTTTATGAAGCCGATTACAGACATTTATCCCCTGCTTACCACCCCGCAGAACGTGGTGATTACCATGCACCAGAAGCCCGACCCCGATGCCATGGGTTCATCGCTGGCATTAGCCGGTTTGCTGCAGCAACTGGGGCATGAGGTAACAGTTATTTCTCCCACCAACTGGCCCAGCTTTTTAAACTGGATGGAAGGCTGTAAAATGGTAATTGATTACGAATACCGAAAAGACCTGGCAGAAGCAGCCCTGCAAAAAGCCACCTGGCTGTTTTGTTTAGATTTTAATACCCTGCCCCGTACCAAGCACATGGCTGCTACCCTGCAGCAATTAAACTGCACTAAAATTTTAATAGACCATCACCAGCAACCCGAGGAAGCGGCTTTTACGTATGGTAATAGTAATACTGCCAAAAGCTCTACCTGCGAAATGGTGTATGATTTTATAGTAGAAAGCGGCCACAGCCATTTAATAACGCTGGGCATGGCAGAATGCCTCTATGCCGGACTGATTGGAGACACCGGATCGTTTCGTTTTCCGGCGGCTAATGCGGCGGTACATAAAATGGCGGCGCATCTTAAAGAGGCCACGGGACTTAACCATACCCAGGTGCACGATCATATTTACGATAACTTTCTGGAAAACCGCCTGCGCTTTATTGGCCATGTGCTTACCAATCGCATGGAGGTTTTGTATGAATACAACACTGCACTGATTGCCGTAACCAAGGCCGACCTGCTGCGCTTTGATATTAAAACCGGCGATACTGAAGGGTTGGTTAATTACCCTCTTACCATACAAGGCATTAAAATGGCAGCCATTGTTATTGACCGCGATGAGGAAAGAAAATGGAGCTTTCGCAGCAAAGGGAATGTAGATGTAAATACCTTTGCCCGTACTTATTTTAACGGCGGCGGGCATTTCAATGCATCGGGCGGCCGCAGCCTGGAAAGCCTGCAAAAAAATGTAGAGCTGTTTAAACAGGCATTAAAAGAAAATAAAACTTTGTTTATATAATCACTTTAAAAAAATATATGAAAAAAATCACACAACTGGTTTTGGCACTGGCAGCAATTACAACCATGGCTGCATGTGGTGGCGTTAACTACAAAAAAACAAAAAGCGGCTTAATGTATAAATATGTTACCAAGGGTAGCGGCGCTCCGGCAAAAGAGGGTGCTTTTCTTAAAATACATTACACACAAAAACTAAACGACTCTTTACTGGTTAGTTCTTACAGCAGCATGCCTGTATATGCACCCGTAACCAAGGGTCAACCCGATGCCTATGATGTATCTGAACTGTTTACTGATATGCGCAAAGGCGATAGCCTGGTGGTGGTTCAGTTAATTGATACCTTATTAAAAAAATACCCACCTAATTCAATGCCTCCGTTTATGAAAAGCGGCGACCGTTTGGTTTGGACTTTAAAAATTACAGATGTGTTTGCAGATGAAGCAGCCGTAAATAAAGACCGCCAAGGCGAAATGGCAAAAGCACAGGCTGCTGAGTTTGAAAAACAAAAAGGCACCCTTGCAAAAGAAAGCAAAGAGCTGGAAGCATGGCTGGCCGGTAAAAAAATAAATGCACAAAAAACCGGCACCGGTACCTATGTTGTAGTACAAGACCCCGGCACCGGCGAGCAGGCCGATTCTGGTAAAGTGGTTACCGTTCATTATGTGGGCAAAAAAGTATCCGACGAAAAAATATTTGAAAATAGTCATGATGCAGGCCGCCAGCCTTATACATTTCAGTTAGGCACCCGCAATGCCATTGCCGGATGGGATGAAGGTTTAAAACTATTTAAGAAAGGTGGTAAAGGCGTTTTATACATACCCGGCACATTAGCTTACGGACAAAATCCCCCACAAGGTTCGCCATTTAAACCCGGCGAAGCGTTGTTGTTTGAAGTTGAATTGGTAGATGTAAAACCAGACCCCAATACACAAAAGCCCGCAGCAGTTGATACTACTGCAAAAAAATAATTACAAGTTTCTCAAATAAAAAAGCAGCAGTATTAACTGCTGCTTTTTTATTGTATGTTACCAGCGGTAACGCTAAGCCAGGCATCGTTGCGTCGCACTCTTCAGCGGCAATGCATTGCCAAACAAATAACAGATAGGCTTAAAATTTATAGCCAATAGCAAAACCACCAAATACCGGCCAAAAACCGTTTGAATTAAAGAGCGGTGTTAGTGCCACCTTCCAGGTAAAGCCCTGGCCTTGCGGCACGCGGCGGTAACCAAAATTAAGAGTACCAAAAAAAGAGTTCTTCCGGGATATAGGCAATACAAAATGACCGGCATAATCTTTACCACCTACAGAGCGGCAGCCTGTAGAGTCGCAGATATAATTACCACCATCATTGTAAGTGTACCCATCATAATGAAAATAAGTAAGCCCCGCCCCTATTTCAAAAAAGCTTTTGTTTTTTCCCATCAGCCAGTTTACCTGCATGGGCACAGAAAATATTTTCTCCTCATCGTTATACAAACCACTAAAACCGCCGCGTAAGCCAATACCATCTATGCGGTTTGCGTGTAAGCGTTTATCAAACGTAAAAGAATAAGGGCCGCCAATGCCACCCATTTCTACAAAAAAATTACTGTTGTTAATTTTGCCATCGTTGCTGGTTTGTGCCTGAGAGGCGGTGGCAACCAATGTTGCCACTAAAAAATTTAAAAGCGTTTTCTTCATAAAAAGTATTTTGTGTTTA
>JANRMC010000114.1:0-2029 GCA_033761915.1 Flavihumibacter sp. | reverse complement strand
GCTGTAATCAGCTGAGACGATAACAGCTCGCCATAACTCATCAATTTATCTTTGGTGCGGTTGGTTAATTCTCCCAACAGGAAAATACCATTGCAGATATCTTCAATTTCATTAAACAGTGTTTTAAGCAGGCTCAATGTGGCGCTTTGCTGTAGCACATTAATAATACTGCGGGCCGTTTCTAAATGACGCTCTTCACTCTTTTTTAAAAGCTCTTTGTAACCCTCATCAAAAGAACCCGCCAAAATACCGGCATTTAACAACACATCCGTAGTGCCGCTCATGGCACTTACCACCGCCACCACCGGTTTGCCATTGCGTTTACTTTTCACAATCTCTATCACCTGCTTCATGGCACTGGCACTTCCCATTGAGGTGCCGCCAAACTTCAAAACTTTCATCTGTATTTATTTATTGGTTGCTTTAAAAGTTTATAATACCAGCTTTTGTTTTTCATAGCATCATCGTTGCGTCGCAATCACTTCAACTTTGGGTTAATAATTGTGCCCTGTTGCAGCACTCTTGTTGCAACCCAGCCTAAGCCCAAAATGTTGATATGGAAAAGTACAACCCTTAACGGGTTGTGGTAATGGTAATAATAGTAGTAGCAGCAACGGTGGTTGCTGAGTAAGATGAAGTAATATTGTTATTACGTACTACCATTTTTTAAATGATGCGCTAAGTTAAGCGCCGTTATTTATATAACAATCGTTAGCGATGCATCTTTTTTAGATTTGGTTTAAAAAAAAGAGCTGCCTGCGCAGCCCTTGCTTTGAAACCAAAACCAACATGAAAAAATATATCGCTTGCTGTAATAAAATATTGTTACACTACATACGTCAAATGATTAAACTTTAGTATTTATGCACACAGGTTTGTTACACTTATAAATACTACTACTTAGAAAAACCATTGCCCAAAGCACTGCCGCTGAACCGAGCGTGGCAACGATGCCGCTACAAGAACAACTGTTGGTTACCACCACAGCAGCCATAATCTTCAGGTTGTTTGGGTTTTATGCTGTAATTTCACACCCGTTGTTGCTTGCTGTAAATTTTTATACAAACAAACTATGGATCATCAGTCTTCACGGGCTTTACAGCAGTTTAAAAATCATGTTGGCATAAAGTTTCAGCTGTATAATAGCTTATTTACTTCCCTTCCTTTTCATCGTATTGAAAAAACAGGCATCCTGTTATCACTATTATTAAATAACTGCGAAGAAGGTTTTAAACGCCGCCAAAGCCCCGTTCAGATTATTGAAGACTTTTTTAATAAACACACTGCCTATTTAAAAGAAGAAGAGCAACTGGATTTACTGTTTCGTTTTGTGCAGTATGCAGAACGCCAGGTGGTGTTATTTGATGCATTGGAAGATGCTGCTTTCCGAGAAGTGCATGATATGAATGGTGCGGGTACTTTAAAGCAATTAGAAACTGTTATTGTACAAAATAATCAGCAGGAAGCATTAGCACAAAAGCTAAAAGATTTTTCGGTGCGTTTGGTGCTTACTGCCCACCCCACACAATTCTACCCCGGCTCTGTATTGGGTATTATTAATGATCTGTCGAAAGCACTGAACGAAAACAATGCTTCGCAAATTAATATGTACCTGCAGCAATTGGGTAAAACGGCTTTCTTCAAACACCAAAAGCCCACACCATATGATGAGGCTATCAGCCTTATCTGGTACCTTGAAAATATTTTCTATCCTGCTGCCGGCAGAATCAGCAACTTCTTTAAACACCAGTTTCCGGAAGCTATTACTGCCAGCAACCCGGTACTTACCTTAGGCTTCTGGCCCGGCGGCGACCGCGATGGTAACCCCTTTGTAACAGCAGATGTTACTTTAAAGGTTGCCGATGCATTACGTGGCGCTATTATTAAATGCTATTATCTGGATGTGCGCCGCTTAAAAAGACGCTTAACATTTAAAGGGGTTGATAATGTTTTAGCCGACCTGGAATTAAAACTCTATAATAATATTTTTATACCCGGTCAGCGTACAGATATTACCACCAAAGAAATT
>JANRMC010000113.1:0-7397 GCA_033761915.1 Flavihumibacter sp. | reverse complement strand
AATAAAGGGGCTGTAATTAGGGTTAGCATCCAGTATTTTAAAACAAATAAACTTCCTGTCTTTTTTATGAAATCAACTTGTAGATAAAAATTCGATCCAAATCGATCTTCCTTGCCAAGCTTTACCTCCACGTCATTAAATACCCATAAATAAAAAAACTTATTGTTGCTTTTCTTTATCAGCATGCCCTGCCGGCCAAAATAGCTAACTAAATGTAGTAATGCCTTATCAAAATCCCTTTCGCTTAAATATCCAAAAATGCTATTGAATTTGGGCTCGCTTGCAAAAGATTTTCTAAACTGAGTCTGAAGGTTTAATTGCAAGCCTCCTAAAATTATTGCGTTGTTCCAAATCAGGTTTTTTATATCTGTATTAACTATCTCAATGACCGGATTACCATATTGCTCAATTTCATTTGCCTTTTTGTTCCAAGGAATAATGATGCCTAGGTTTTCAAGCTGTATGCCTTCTTTTAAAAAATCAATTGCGGTTATCATTTATAAAAATTACTATACAAGTTACAAAAGAAAGCCCTTTTAAAATTTTGAATAATACGTGTGTTTTACAACCCTTCATTACGAAATAAAGTGTAACCGCTACCGTTCCCCGCAGCGTTACAGCACAAGTGTGCGACGCAACCATTGCCGCCCAAAGCTGCGCTGCCGGTAACAAAAAAACAAACCTCTGATTAATGCGGTTTTCATTTATCAATTCTCTCTCTATTTACATTGTTTGCCTACTTTCGTGCAAATAATTTTGTTTGGCAAAACTGCTTTTAATAACACCTCCGTTTACGCAATTAAACACGCCTTACCCGGCCACGGCCTATTTAAAGGGGTTTTTAAACACAAGGGGTATTGCTGCTACTCAAACCGACCTGGGCATTGAAGTAACCCTTCAATTGTTTAACCGCCATGGGTTGCAGCAATTATTTGCAGCCGCGGCAGCCGGCAATCAGCAGGCATGGAGTGCCAATGCACAGCGTATTTTTTTATTACAGCAGGAGTATTGCAGCACCATTGATGCGGTGGTGGGTTTTTTGCAAGGCAAAAACCCCACGCTGGCGCACCAACTGGCCGGCAGAAAATTTTTACCCGAAGCCAACCGCTTTGCACCGGTAGATGATTTAAGCTGGGCCTTTGGCAGCATGGGTGTGCAGGACCAGGCCAAGCATATTGCCACCTTGTATTTAGAAGACCTGGCCGATTTTATTAAAGAAACCATTGATGAACATTTTGGTTTCAGTCGCTACGCAGAAAAACTGGGCCGCTCTGCCAATAGTTTTGATGCGCTGCATGAAAGTTTACAATTGCCCCCAACATATATAGATGCTATTTTGCTGCAACTGCTGCAGCAAAAAATGGAGGCGGAGCAACCCTTGCTGGTGGCACTGTCCATACCCTTTCCGGGTAATTTATATGCGGGCCTGCGATGTGCACAATTTATAAAACAACAATATCCGGCTTGTAAAATTGCGCTGGGTGGTGGCTTTGCCAATACAGAACTGCGCAGCGTTACCGATGTGCGGGTGTTTGACTATATAGATTTTATTACGCTGGATGATGGCGAAGCCCCGGTTGAACAATTGATGAAATATGCAGAAGGCCTGATACCGGTGGCAGATTTGAAGCGTACTTTATTACTGCAAAACGGTGCGGTGGCTTATATTAATAACAGCAGCTGCCGCGATTATAAACAAACAGAACTGGGCACACCCGATTACACCGGCCTGCCCCTGCAAGATTATATTGATGCCATTGAAGTGGTAAACCCCATGCATCGTTTATGGAGCGATGGCCGCTGGAACAAACTGACCATGGCACATGGCTGCTACTGGGGCAAGTGTACGTTCTGCGATATATCGCTGGACTATATAAAAATATATGAACCCATTGCTGCATCCCTTTTGTGCGATCGTATGGAAGCGCTGGTGGCGCAAACCGGCAATACCGGTTTTCATTTTGTAGATGAAGCAGCACCACCGGCATTAATGCGGGCACTGGCTTTAGAAATTATAAAACGAAAACTGGTGGTAAGCTGGTGGACCAATATCCGCTTTGAAAAAAACTTTACCCGCGATTTATGCTTGCTGCTGAAAGCATCGGGCTGCATTGCTGTATCGGGCGGTTTAGAGGTAGCCTCTAACCGGTTATTAGAGCTGATACAAAAAGGCATTACTGTAGAGCAGGTGGCAAGGGTTACCCGCTATTTTACTGAAGCAGGCATTATGGTGCATGCGTATCTCATGTATGGCTTTCCCACACAAACGGCCCAGGAAACTATCGACTCTTTAGAAATGGTGCGGCAGTTGTTTAAGAATGGGGTATTGCAATCTGCCTTCTGGCATTTGTTTACCATGACGGCGCATAGTCCGGTTGGCATGAACCCCGCCTTATACAAAGTGCAAAAAGAAAACGATACACCGGGTAGTTTTGCCAATAACGATATTGTACATATTGACCCGATTGGCGGCGATCATGAACGTTTTAGTGATGGGTTAAAAAAATCGTTATACAATTATATGCACGGCCTGTTTATGGAAGAGCCCTTATCAAAGTGGTTTGAATTTAAAGTGCCAAAAACAACCGTGCCGCCAGATTTTATAAAACAGGCATTAGAGAACGAGCCCCTGCCCGGTGCCAAAGACGCACACAAATATGTATGGCTGGGTAAAATTGCCGCAGCAGAAAATTTTACCCAAAGTAAAAAAGGCAATACAAGAGAAATGACGCGGCTGCAATTAATAACGGCCACTACAACTATGGAAATTCAGTTGCCGCAAGCACAGGCCCACTGGTTGCAGCAAACGCTCACTAAAATGAACGGCGGGCAATTACTAACGGGTTTGCAACTACAGCAAAGCTATGAGGCGGCAGGTTTAGAAGACTTTGAACTGTTTTGGGATAATAAGCCCATCAACCAACTATACAAAGCCGGGTTGCTGCGCCTGTAACCGGCACCAAAAAAATGTATAATTTCCCCTATGCGTTATACAACTGTAAGCATCATTAGCGGTTTTATTGCCCTGCTTTTATTGGGCTGCCAACAAAACACGCCTGCGGCAAACAAACACCATTATCTCTATCAGGATAGCATGAATGTTTTGGTGCTGGGCGATAGTGCCTATATACATATTTCTTACCCGCAGGGTACCGCCTTTCACCAATACCAGCTTACCGACAGTGCAGCACTTACAATGGTAACAAGTCATCAAAAAAATGAAGGCAATGCCGGCAACAGTGGTGGCAGCATGGGCGAAACCTTTTACCTGCGCACCGTAAAAACCGGGCAAACCGTGTTGCGGTTAACAGATGTTTCGGCCGCAGCGCTGGTGGCGGTAAAAGATAGCACCAGCAAGTACCGTAACTATCGTAATTATCCCATTGTTATTACAACCGCCGCCAAAAGAAATAGAAAGGAGGGGAGCCGGCATTGCAGCAGCAGGCAACAGCCGTTGCGACGCTCCGTTCAGCAGCAGTACATGGGGCATCCGGTAAGGGTTTAAGAGACTTTTAAAATCAGCAGGCATCAAATATTTCAAAAAATAAAGGTAGATTTTGCCAATTCGAAAACAATATTATATTTGTAACTCATTTTTTAAAACAATTACTTAACAGAAAATTACAAACACTGTGGCGTACGAAAACAACGACAAAAGAATGGAAAGCGTTTACAGCAAACGCATCAGAGCCGGAAAAAGAAGAACGTATTTCTTTGATGTAAGAGCAACCCGTAGCAACGATTATTACCTGACCATTACTGAAAGTCGGAAAAAATTTGAAGGTGAGGGTTACGACAGACACAAGATCTTTTTATACAAAGAAGACTTTAATAAATTCATCAAAGCATTAGGCGAGGCAGTAGATTATGTGAAAACAGATTTAATGCCCGATTTTGATTTTGATGCTTTCAACCACGATACACCCATGGGTGAAGAAGGTGCAGAAGGAATTGTAGAACGCGTTGCAGAAGCACCGGTTGCAGCACCAGAACCAGTGGTTACTGCCACCACACATACTGCTACTAATAATAGTGAGGAAGTAGACAAGTGGTAATGATTATTTAAACAAACCAACTAATTGCTTATAGCCCCGGTTAAACCCGGGGTTTTTTTATTGTATCCTTTTAATTAATTATCAGTTTCTGGCCTCAGGGTATTTTGTTTATTCTTAACTTTAATCAACAAAACTAACAACTATGAAGAAGTTTAATCCAGTCTTCCTTGCAGCCGCTATTGCCGGCGTAATGGCAATTGGCATAACGGCATACCTTATCCAGTCTTCCAAACCCAAATTATCTGTTGTACAGGCAGCATCTATTAAAAGCACCACTTCACGCAATAAAGAAAAAGAAACAGAAGAAGTGGAAGCCCGTCAGCGGCAGGAGTTTTTAATGACCCAAGACCCTGCATTAAAAAGAGTGCCCCGGGAACGATTAGTGGTTGCCGATGAGTGGATTGCCAATCAGCGCCGCTGGCTGCAAAACAACCCGCAAGATATAAATGCTACCATTGCATGGGAAGAACGTGGCCCTAATAATATTGCCGGCCGTATACGGGCCGTACTTTTTGATTTAAATGATGCCACCAACAATACCGTTTTAGTAGGTAGTGTAAGTGGTGGTTTATGGCGTACCACCAATTTTTTATCGGGTAGTCCAACCTGGTCTAAAATTTCAACTGTTTCAGAAAATCTTGCAGTTACCTGTATAGCGCAAGACCCCCGTGTGGGTTTCAGAAACATTTTATATGCCGGTACCGGCGAGGGGTATAGTAATGTTGATGCAGTACGTGGCCTTGGTATATACAAAAGCACCGATGGCGGTTTAACCTGGAGTTTATTGTCTTCTACAACAACCGGAGGTACTAATGTTACTGATTTTAGTTATGTACAAGACCTGTTGGTGTACTCAAACGGAGATGTGTATGCCTCTGGCATCAGTTCTGTATTTTGTAACCGGGGCGGAGTACTGCGTTCTACTGCTGCTTCAGGTGGTGCTGCATGGACCCGTGTTATTGGCGAGTTTGTAAGTCCTTTTGCAGATTGCACAGATGCCATAGATTTTGCCGGGTATGATTTAGAAATGTCTGCCAGCGGAGATTTGTATGCAAGTATTCAAAACAATGGCGATGGTGCAGAACAAGGGAAAATATACCGTTCTCCAGCCGGAGCCGGGGTAGGAGACTTTGGTAACTGGACGAATATCACACCCAGTGCCGGAGCTTCTTATTTTCAACGTATAGATATTGCATGCGCCCCCAGCAATAATGATCGGGTGTATGCCATCTTCCAGGGCAGCGCAAGCAGTATTGTTTCTATTAAGCGCTACAGCGTGGTTGGCAATACCTGGACGGATGTAAACAATGCCACGCTATGGTGCGATCAGGGAACATCCAGCAGTACAGATTTTAGTCGCAATCAGGCCTGGTACGATCTGGTACTTGCTGTTCAGCCCAATGATGATGCCACTGTTTTTGCCGGGGGTGTGGATATAATGAAGACCACTAACAGTGGCAGTAGCTGGAGCCAGGTAACACAATGGGCTTCTGGCTGTGCCTCTTTACCACAGATACATGCCGATATTCATAATATTGTATACCTGCCCGGTTCTAATAATAGTTTTGTGGTGGTAAACGATGGAGGTATTTATTATACCAGCGATAATGGCAGCAGCTATACTGTAAAAAATACAGGCTTAAATATTACACAATATTATAGTGTTGCTTTACACCCCACCAGTGGTAGTAATTACATGATTGGTGGCACACAAGATAATGGATCGCACAAGTTTCAAAACACAGGTATCAATACCGTAACTACAGTAACCGGTGGCGATGGCGGGTTCTGTTTTATAGATCAGACCGATGCCACTACACAGTTCACCAGCTTTACAGGTAGTCAATACACCATCTCTCGTAACAGCGGTAGTAGTTTTGCAACCACGGCTTGGTTTTCTGGTGCTGACAGATTTATCAACCCAACTGATTATGATAATACACAAAATTTAATTTATGCCGGGTTTGAAGCTTCTAAGTTTTTAAGAATTAGTAATGTGGTAAGTGGCAGCCCATCAGGTTCAAGTTTTACAATTGGAGGGCTTACCAATTATTCAACTTCGGCTGTTAAAGTAGATCCGAATACGGCCAACAGAGTATTTATGGCCTTCGCCAGTTCTTCTGCTTCATCCGGAGATGCACCCATATTGGTATACATTGATAATGCCAACGCCACTCCATCAATTACACAAATAACCCTGCCAACCGGTTTGGGTAATATTGGCGGTGCTTATATCTCCAGTATTGATGTGGAAGATGGCGATGCCAACCATCTCTTGTTAACTGTATCAAACTACGGCGTAACCAGTGTGTGGGAATCTACCAACCTGGGTGCTGCATGGACCTCATTAGATAATAACGGCGTTAACCTGCCCGATATGCCCATCCGCTGGGGTATTTTTATACCAGCAGGCACTAACCCTGGTAACGGTGTTAATGCTATTGGTGGTATTTTGCTGGCAACAGAGCGGGGTGTATTTTCTTGTGGTGCCACCAGCGGTACTTCCACCACATGGACGGCCAATAACACTGCCATTGGTAATGTAAGAACCGATATGATAAAACTGCGCACCAACGATAGAACTGTGGCTGCTGCCACACATGGCCGTGGTGTTTTTGTAGGCCAGTTGTTCCTGGGGGCATTGCCGGTAACTTATACCAGCTTTAGCGGTAAAGCAGAGGCTAAACACAACCAGCTAAGTTGGTCGGTTGAAAATGAAACCAACAGCCGCGGCTATCAGTTAGAACGTAGTTATAATAACAATAACAGCTTTGAAAGCGTAGCTTTCATACCGTCTGCCGCCGGCAGCAGTAATAAATACAATTATACGGATGCCTTGGTAGACCTTGGAAAAGAAAATGCCTACTATCGTCTTAAACAAATTGATAAAGATGGCCGCAGCCAATACTCAACCATTGTGCAGTTAGGCCGCAAAGCCGGTAAAAAGTTTGTTGAGTATATAAGCGCCGATAAAAACCGCTTATTCATCCGCATCAATAATGGCAACCTGTCGCAGCAAATTCAGGTTCGTATTTCAGATATGGCAGGTAAAACACTGCGTAACCTGAATCTTAATTACCAAACACAGCAAATAGATATTGCCAGCCTGCCTGCAGGTGTGTATGCCCTAGAAATTACCAATAAAGCCGGTGAGCGTTTTACACAGCAATTTGTAAAATAAACAACGGTAGTAAGTAGTTCCAGTCCCGGCTTGCAACAAGCCGGGATTTTTTTTAACCAGCAACTGCACTCCGCCTAGCATCGTTGCGTCGCACACTTGTGCTGAAGTATGTCCAGTGTCAATAGTTTATGGTCCAAAGCAATACCATTAAGTATAAACCA
>JANRMC010000112.1:0-8188 GCA_033761915.1 Flavihumibacter sp. | reverse complement strand
GCAGCACCGGCAGCATTATAAAAAAAATATACCAGGTGCTGGATGTATTAAAATAATCTACATTCGCACACAACTTAATTATTAATATGGCAACGCAAAACTATAAAAATCATTCCCGATACGTTTTTGGCTTTCATGTGGTAACTGGTTTACTGGTGGTACTTTCTTTAGCTTTGGCTATTTATAATTTGTTTATAACCTATCATCATTTTGTGCAAGGGCATTTTACTGCCGCCATTTTAAGTTTAATAGCCATGGCCCTGGTAGGTTTGTTTTGGTATGCCCGCTTTTTTGCCTTGCGTGCACAAGACCGTGCCATCCGTGCCGAAGAAAATTTCAGGCATTATATATTAACCGGCAAACCATTTGACAGCCGTATGCGCATGAGCCAGGTAATTGCCCTGCGTTTTGCTTCTGATGATGAAATGCCGGCCCTGGCAAAAAAAGCAGTAGAAGAAAAGTTAAGTGCTAAAACCATTAAACAGTCTATTGTAAACTGGCGGGCCGATTATAACCGTGTTTAATCAATCCTTCTCGGTATTAAAATAAGGTACCAGCTTTTCATACAAAGCAGCTGGCATAGCAGATTTTTGTTTGGTGGCTGCATCAATAAAATACAATACCACATGGCCAATGGTTAATAATTTTCCGGCTTCATTATACACTTCATGATGAAACTGGATGCGATGGTCTGTTGGTAATTCTTTTAAAATTGTTTTCACACTCAGCAAATCATCGTAATGCGCCGGGCGCAGGTATTTACAATGCAGTTCTACAATGGGCATAAACGTACCCATTGCCTCCATATCTTTATACGTAAGGCCAAGATCCCGTATCGCTTCTGCCCGGCTGGCTTCAAAATACGCTGCATAATTTCCATGATAGACCACATCCATCTGATCGGTTTCTGCGTAGCGTACTCTTATTTTATTAATTGCTTCAAACATATTCTCTTTTGTTTTTTGTTACCAGCAGCCGTTCTTTGGTCAGCATCCTTGCGTCGCACACTTGTACATTGGAGGTTTGGAAATTAAAACCTCCAATCAGAAAGTCTAAAGCTGAAGTGTGCGACGCAACGATGCTTAATTGAAATACGCCTGCTGGTTACATAATAATAAAATTATCGTCCCATGGCACCATCAATACTAAACTTACCCGGTCCTGCTAAAAACAAGGCCATGTATGCCGCCAAAAACAAAGTAGCTTCTCCGCCATCGCCAAAAATTTCTGCGTTATGTGCTTTAAACACTGCCACCGCCATGGCAATAATCAATGGCAATAAGGTTAAGCGGGTAAACAAACCCAGCAATACAAAAATGGCACAAAAGAATTCTGCAAACACAGTGAGCGATAAAGAGAGGGTGCTGCCCATGCCCAGAAAATTCATAAACTTTTCCCGCATACCTCCAAAACGAACTAACTTACTGTATCCATGCGGTATCATTAAACCTGCAAATGCCAATCGCAGTAACAAAAGCGCCACATTTAAAGAAGCATTGGTAAACTTGGTAGACAACAAAAATTTCATTGCTATAAATTGTTTTTTCAAAAATAACTCATTTGCGTTTTGTGATTATTATGAAAAAGAAATGTTAATCCTCTTACTTATCCACAGTTGTTTGGAACGATGTTTGGTTTAAGTAAAAATATTTAGAAACTTTAATGCGTTGTAAACCCAATAACCTCGTAAGCTTCATGAATAAATTTTGGATAGTAGCCACCGCTGCTTTGCTAAGCACTGCAGCAAAAAGCCAGCAAACACGTTTTCTGGCCGACCCCCAAGCCACTTTTAAGCAAGCCAAAGATTATTACCAGAAAGAATACTACAGTTTAGCCTACCCGTTGTTTAAAGATCTTAATTTATACCTGCGTGAAACCGACCGCAGTAACCAGGCTTTGAACTATCAGGAAATAAAATACTACACTACTGTTTGCGCTTTAAAACAAAATGAAAAACCGGCTGCAGATATTGCGCAGGAGTTTATTGATATTGAAGACAACGAAACCCGTGTACAGATGATGGCGTTTCATTTGGGCGAATACCAGTTCAGGCAAAAAGACTTTTACCAGGCTATTACCAATTACGATAAAACCAATATTGTTCATTTAAGCAATAATGAAATTGCTGATATGAAGTTTCATAAAGGCTATAGCTATTTTAACCTGCAGCGTTTTGATAAAGCCAAACCTCTGTTTGATGAAATACGCCAATCGCCCAAAGACCCCAATTATGCAGATGCTAACTACTATGCTGCCTTTATAGATTTTAACGATCAGAAGTTTGGACAGGCGCTGGATGGTTTCAGAAAAGCAGAAGCAGCCCCGCAATATGAAAAAGTAGTTCCGTTTTATATTGCCACCATTTTGTATAATACCAGCGATAAAACAAAAGCATTAGAGTATGCAGAAAGCAAAATGAAAAAAGGAGGCATATTGTATGAACAGGAAATGAAACAGCTGATTGGCCATGCCTATTTTGAAAAGCAGGAGTTTGCCAAAGCCATGCCTTACCTGGAAGGGTATGTAAACCAGGCAGAGAAAGTGAGAAGAGAAGATATTTATGAACTGTCTTATGCCTATTATAAAACAGGCAACTATACCAAAGCCATCCCGGGTTTTAAACAATTAGGCGGTAAAGAAGATTCGTTATCTCAAAACGCCATGTACATGTTGGGCGATGCTTATTTAAAAACCAATCAAAAAGCCAATGCCCGCAGTGCTTTTTTATTTTGCGCTACCAACAACAGCAACGAAGCCCAAAAGGAAGTATCTGTATTTAACTACGCCAAGCTATCGTATGAATTGGGTTACCAGGATGTAGCCTTAACAGAGTTTCAGAAATTCTTACAAAGCTATCCGGCCTCTGAATACGATACGGAAGCCAAAGAATTGCTGGTAGACCTTTTGGCAAACAGCAACAATTATAAAGACGCACTCACACTGGTGGAAAGTTTAAAAACACCGGGCAACAATGTAAAAAAACAAATTGCCAAAATTCAGTACGGCCGTGCCACCGAATTAATTAATGATGGACTTTTAATAACTGCCAACGAACTGCTGGATAAAGTATTGAAAGACCCCTATAATGCCGGTGTATTACCACTCACTAATTTCTGGAAAGGAGAAATTTCTTACCGTCTGGCAAAAATTGATGATGCCATCCGTTATTATTTTGAATATCTGAAAAGCCCCGTATCGTCGGGTGAGGCAAACCCGGTTACGGCTAAATACAATCTGGGCTACTGCTTTCTGCGCCGGGAAAATTATAAACAGGCTTTAACTTATTTTGAACAGGTAACCACATCGCCTAAAATAAACAGCGCATCCATTGAACAGGATGCGTATGTAAGAAGTGCAGATTGCTATTATATGAACCGTGAGTTTAGCAAGGCGCTGAGTATGTATGATAAAGTAATTGGCTTTTCGTGGCCGGCCAGCGATTATGCTTTGTTTCAAAAAAGCATGGTAGCCGGTGTAAAAAGTAATAGTGAAAAAATTAACCTGCTTAAAACCATGGAGCGGGTTTACCCAACTTCTTCTTTGGTACCAGAAGCTAATATGGAAATTGCCACCACTTTTCTTTCTGACGAAAAATTCAGAGAGGCCATACCATACCTGAAAAAAGCGGCCGACAATACTGCTAACGAAGCCTTAAAGCCTAAAGCTATTTTAAGGTTGGGTATTGCCAATTATAACATAGATAACAATAAGGAAGCACTGGCGCAATACAATAAACTACTGCAGCAATACCCCAACTCTCCGGAAGCTGAAGAAGCTTTGGAAAATGCCAAGGCAATTTACATTGAAGAAGGCCGCAGCAGCGAGTATGTAAGTTTTGCCCGCGGACTGGGTAAAGATATTTCTACCAGCCAGGAAGATTCATTGGCTTATGCAGAAGCAGAAATACAATTTAACAACGGAAACTTTAATGGTGCCTTAAGCCGTTTTGAAAGTTATATCAGCCGTTTCCCTTCCGGCAAGTATGTATTAGAAAGCAATTATTACAAAAGCGAAATTTACAGCACCCGTAAAGACTGGACTAAAGCTGTTGGCGGTTATGAAGCAGTGGCAGATAAGGCGCCTAATAAGTTTGGCGAAAAATCTTTGTTACAAGCGGCACGCATTAACTTCTTTGATCTGAAGCAGTATGAAAAAGCAGCAACCTGGTACAGCAAGCTAAAAGAGTTTGCTTCTAACCAGGAAACCAAATTAGAAGCGATGCGGGGTTTATTACGCAGCCAATATAACCTGAAGCAATGGGATGCGGCTACAGAAAATTCAAAAGAGCTGCTGAACCAGAAAGGTTCTAATACAGACGATAAAGTACTGGCCAATATGGTGCTGGGTAAAAATGCACAAAACAGCAATAATTATGAGCTGGCAGCCACCTATTACAAAACTGCTGCCGGCATGACCAAAGCAGCACTGGGTGCCGAAGCCCGTTATGAAGTTGCCAATTGCTATTACCTGCAAAACAAATTAAAAGATGCAGAAAAAGCCGCTTTTGATGTAATTAACAAATCTGGTTCTTATGCAGAGTGGGTTACAAAATCGTACCTGCTGCTGGGCGACATTTATTTTAAACAGAAAGATTACTTCAATGCAAAAGCTACCTACCAGAGTGTGTTAGACAATGCCACCATACCCGCATTAAAAGAAGAAGCACAGAAAAAACTGGCCGAAGCTAAAACAGCAGAAGAAGCGCAAAGTAAAATAGAAGGATAACATTGTTTAACAACAAAGAACTTACTAACATGAAATATAATAGTGCTATAAAAATTTTACTGGCAGGGGTGGTAGTATTACAAACAACAGCAGCCGTGGCTCAAGATAGCTCTAACCGTAAAAAATCTTTTGATATTACCTCTTCTTTTAAACCTGTATTAAGAGAAGCCGCTAAAATAAATTTCAACGCAGCACCTCCCCCATCAGATTCTTCAAGACCACAATTAAACTATAGCATTCCGCAGCAGCTACTGTTATTGGGGTATCAGCCCGTTCCGTTAAAGCCAGTGGCTATGGAGGTAGATTCAATTATTTCATGGCAATACAGCAACTACATTAAAGTGGGCGTGGGCAATGTGCATATTCCATACATACAGGCAGGTTTTAGTTTTGGCGATGGTAAAACATCTTTCTTCAATGTGTTTGCCAATCATTTTACTTCTAAGGGTAATTTACCCTTTCAAAAACACAGCCTCAGTACTGTAACCGCAGCAGGCACTATTAAAACACCAAAGGGCCTTGAGTGGAATGGTAAAATTGGCTTTAACAGCAACGATTATTTTTTGTATGGCTATAAACCAACAACCCTTTTATTTACAAAAGAGCAGTTGAGACAACGGCACCAGGCAATAGAAGGCAAAATCAGCTTACGCAATACCACGGCTACCGAATTTGGTTTATTGTACAACCCCAACCTGCGGGTATCTGCCTTTAGCATTGCCAACAACAATAACAAAGCCACAGAAACCAACACTATTTTAAACCTGCCACTAACCAAAACCATTGGTAAACTATTTGGCGTTAATCTGGGTTTTACGGCAGATATTACCAATTACACACCAACTGCAAAATCTGCTATACAAAACAACCTGTATTATATTTCACCTTCTTTTTCATTTAAGTCACCTAACTTTTTTATTACCACAGGTGCCATCCCTTCGTGGGATAATAAAGCATTTACCCTGCTGCCCAATATAATGGCAGATATTACCACCAACGACCAACGCTTTACCATTCAGTTGGGCTGGATTGGTTATTACGATAAAGGCTCTTATCAGCGTTTTGCCGGGCTTAATCCTTGGATTGCACAACCCACTGCCTTATTAAATACAAGAGTGCAGGAACGCTATGCCGGTTTCAAAGGCTCATTACTAAATCATATGAGCTATAGCGCCAAAGTTGGTTTTGTACAATATAAGAACATGCCGCTTTTTGTAAGCGATACTGTAGATGGCAAAACATTTAATACCGTTTACGCCTCCTCATTAGAAGCGTTGCAACTGCACGGAGAAATAGCATTAACAGAAGGAGAAAATTTTCAGGCAACTGCCGGCTTAACATGGAACCAGTTTTCTAAAGTGGTGGCACAACCCAAAGCATGGGGCCTTATTCCGTTTGAACTTAACAGCTCACTGCGCTGGCAGGTGTTTAAAGATTTTTACCTGAAGAGCGATTTGTTTTTATGGGATGGCCCGCAATACCGTGCTAAAGTTGGCACCGGCTTCGATTCGTTTAAAGGAGATTTGGCTTTTGATATGAATGCAGGCATTGAATTTAAAATAACACGTCAGTTAAACCTGTGGATGCAAATGAACAATCTTTTCAATAACCGTTACGAACGCTGGAACCAGTATCCTGTTTTTGGCTTTAACGTATTGGGTGGTGTTACGTTTGCCTTCAATCAAAAATAGTATTGAACCGGCTGTGGTATTTCATGGCAGCATCCTTGCCACGCTCGGTTTAACAGTTAGTTCTATGGGCAGCAACGTTTAAATGATACGCCGGTATCAATAAAAATAAATCGTTTCAACCTTTCTCAATACACCGGCCAAACCAATTGCTTAAAAAGCGCAGTATAATTACTGCGCTTTTTGTTTCATTTGTATTGAGCACCACAAGCGGTTAAACTTATTTAACGGCTGCAGTTGCAGCAGGTTCTGTTATGTATTTATATACTAACTCTTTTATAGCTGCCGGCAAAGCTTCTTGCTTAACCTGCCCCTTTACAAATTTTGCGGCCAGTGCATACAAATGGCTGTGCAATGGTTTATTCTCTATTTCGGTTTTCAACTGTATAGTTGGGTGTGTGGCAAGGTATGCATCCCAAACCTTTCTTACTTCCTGCCAGTAAGCACTGTGTTTTTCCCAATATTTTTTTCCGGCAGCGCATTGTGCCATATCTACTCTTTTGTAGCTGTTAATACCTTTTTCTTCCACCAATAGTTTATCTGTACCGTTTGTACGCACTATTTTTTTATTATCCTGCTCATGCACATAACCATCATCAGTAATATTCAAGCGGTTGGTTCTTTGTAAAATATTATAATCGCTGCGGATGGTATACTCCCGTCGGGGTAAAGGTGCATCAGTGGTGTTTTGCCAGATGGTTTTATTATCTAAAGAAACAAACTGGCTATAGCCTTGGTAACGGGGTGCGTCGCTCACTTCCCATACAGTTTGCATCCACTTACCTTTTACAAACGCTGCAGGTAACTGAATTTGCTGCCACTGGTGATTGCCTTTATAAATCCATTGCACATCGTTTTCATACACCCAATCTTCCCGCCAGTGTTTTACAATTACAGAATCGTTAATTACCAGCAGGTGTTGTAATACCGCTTTCTTATCTGTAAACTCAATGGGCACCACATACTCTATACCACCATTAATGGTTTCTCTTTCGTGGTACCTGTACCCGGTATCTGCCGCAAATGTTTCTGCATACATAAACTTTACATCAAAGCAGCCACAGAGTTTATTAAGCGTAGCCTTATCGCCTGCTGGCTGCGCTGCTGCAGTAATTGTCAGAGTAATAACTATTGTACTAAAGATGAATCGTATCATGTTACTTTAATTTATACGTAAAGAAATGACAGTAACATGACAGGCTTATTACGTAAAAAGAAAAACGGTTTACGCAAAAAGAAAAAGTCATTCCTGTGCAGGAATGACTTTAGTGAGTAATTTATTCGTTTGCCTTTATGTAAAGCAGTGTTGCTGATTTTTATGATTTAGCACAAGTGTGCGACGCAACGATGATGCCCATGGCTTTAAAGCCGGGTAACTAATTAACTACCCTTTTTTACCAATGTTACTTCATACGCGGGGTAGCCTCTTTCTCCGTTTTGTGTTAATGCCGTAAAACGAAGTTTATAATAATTATTGTCAGCATCTTTTACAATATAATAGCGATCAGTTCTAACCGCAGGTGATGTTGTTGGACCGCCGCCAGAACGCCAGTCTGATGCAATGGCATTTTGGTTGGTTAAGAAAGTTTGGGCTGCTATATCTGCTTCTGCAAAATCTGCATAGGCTTTTGTGGCTACCAGTACTTTTGCAATTTGCACATTGCGGTTTATTAAAATAATATCCTGAAAAAGATAGGGTACCTCGCCGCTGCCAAAATTGGTTACGTTAGAAAAATAAGTCCATGCAATATCCCATTTCTTTTTCAGTGGCTCAA
>JANRMC010000111.1:0-7549 GCA_033761915.1 Flavihumibacter sp. | reverse complement strand
ACCATGCCCGATATTTTCACATACCCGCCAAACGGAATCCAGCCCAGGCCCCATTCGGTTTCTCCTATCTTTTTCTTAGCCAGCGAAAACCAGGGGTCAAAGAAGAGGTAAAATTTTTCCACCCGGCACTTAAACCATTTAGCCGGAAAATAATGCCCCAACTCATGCAACACCACAATAATGGAAAAAGAAGCCACAAACTGTGCTGCTTTAATCCCCACTTCTGCCCAATTAATTGCTAATAACATCATACGTAAGCTATGCTTTATAAAGCCGTTTTTTGAAATGGCAACAAATATCAGCTAAAAACGGTTAGGAAGGTGATAAAATTTTGTAGCAGAGAACCTATAATTTGAACAGCGGAAGATAGATCTTGCACCTAAACGTTTATCAGGCCAAAGCCAGTGCAAAAGCGGCATGAAACCAATAAGCTCACTTACTTTTTGCCGCAGAAGTTCCGCTGATAGCGGAATGAAGTGCAAATGGCTACTCGTTCCTCGTAGCGTTGCAGCTAACATGTGCGACGCAACAACTGCCCCATAGCAGCACCACGGCTGGCTACCAACACTTACATATGAATTAAGGAAGCGGCAAAACTCCGTGCTTCTGCATCGCTATCATAATACTCCTGCAGGCTGGGTTTTTCTATAAAGGCTATCTTGTTCATGGTTTTTTCAATCAGGTCGGTCATGTCTAAAAAACCCAGACGATTGTGTAAGAAAGCAAATACAGCAATTTCATTGGCGGCATTCAGCACGCAGGGCAGGTTGCCGCCTTTGTGCAACGCATCGGTAGCCAATGCCAGATTACGAAATGTTTTTACATCGGGCTCATCAAACGTAAGTGTGTTGGGTTTTCTAAAATCGTATCGCGGAAAATTATTGGCAATACGCTGCGGAAAAGCCATGGCATATTGTATGGGCAACTTCATATCGGGCAAACCCATTTGTGCTTTAATACTGCCATCTTCAAACTGCACCATGCTGTGTATAATGCTTTGCGGATGCACCACCACCTGCACCTGATCGGGCCGCAGGTTAAATAACCACTTGGCCTCTATCATCTCCAGCCCTTTGTTCATCAGTGTGGCACTGTCAATAGTAATTTTCGCCCCCATGGCCCAGTTAGGATGCTGCAAGGCATGATCTCTTTTTACATTCACCAAAAAATTGGGCTTTTTACCAAAGAAGGGGCCGCCGCTGGCTGTTAAAATTATTTTTTCAATGCGGTTGCGGGTTTCGCCCACCAGGCACTGAAAAATAGCAGAGTGTTCACTATCTACCGGTATTACGGGCACCCGGTTTTCAACGGCTTTCTGCATCACAATATCGCCCGCCACCACCAACGTTTCTTTATTGGCCAGTGCAATTATTTTTTTGGCTTCTATGGCTTTTAATGTAGGCTTTAAGCCGGCAAAACCTACAATAGCAGCCAGCATCAGATCGTAGCAATCCATAGCAGCCACTTCTTCCAGCGCTTTCTCTCCGGCAAAAACTTTTACATTGGTATTGGCCAACGCTTCTTTCACTTTGGCATATTTGCGCTCATCGCCAATAACCACCATGTTTGGGTTAAACTGCTTTGCCTGTTTTACCAGCAACTCATCGTTAGACTGTGCTGTTAATACTTCTGCACTAAACAAATGCGGGTTAGCCGCAATTACATCCAGCGCCTGCGTTCCTATAGAACCGGTAGAACCAAAAATGGCAATTCTCTTTTTAGGTTGAGTAGTACTCATGCAACAAATATTTTTAGGAGACGGGCAGCAGCAAGCTATTCAGCAGCCGTTGCGTCGCACTCTTTTACAGTATAATCTTTATGCAGCTTTTTTACAGCAGCGGGCTACAAAGAAAAGGTAAAAACAACAAGCCAGTTCAGCCCATTGCTAAATGTGGATTTTTTTTGACCCCCTGTAAAACAGCCTTACAATTTACTGCAATAACTGTTGCAAAGCGTGGTGTACCTTACTAAAATTAAAACCGGCCAGCACCTGCTCCATCTGTTGCTTAATGGCATTGGTGCAAAGGTTGCCAACAGAACCTTCGTGGGTGTGATTGATATTAGTGCTGTATTGGTAAGAATTATTTTCAATATCGAGGCCTACCTTTTTGTAGGCATCCCTGAAAGGCATGCCCTGTAATACCAGTTGGTTTACCACTTCCACGCTAAAAAGGTATTTGTATTTTTCATCGGCCAGTATGTTGGGCTTCACTTCCATATTGCTGAGCATTAAAGAAGCCATGCTGATGCAGTCTTTTAATGTGGCAAAGGCCGGAAAGAGGTGTTCTTTTAATAACTGTAAATCGCGGTGGTAACCACTGGGCAGGTTGGTAGTCATCATTGTTATTTCATTGGGCAGGGCCTTTATACGGTTGCAATGAGAGCGGATCAGCTCAAATACATCCGGGTTTTTTTTATGCGGCATAATGCTGCTGCCCGTTGTTAATTCTGCCGGAAAACTGATAAACCCAAAATTCTGGTTTAAAAACAAGCAGGCATCCATACTTAATCGGCCCAGGGTATCTGCCACATTAGCCAATGCCTGCGCCGTAATACGCTCGGCTTTGCCACGGCCCATCTGAGCATACACCACATTGTAGTTTAATGTTTCAAAACCCAGCAATGCCGTGGTTAGCGTACGGTTTATAGGAAAAGAAGAACCATAACCCGCAGCAGACCCCAAGGGGTTTTTGTTAACCACTTTATAAGCGGCCTTTAATGTAACGGTATCATCCACCAGGCTTTCTGCATAAGCCCCCAGCCATAAACCAAAAGAAGAAGGCATGGCCAATTGCAAATGGGTGTAGCCGGGTAATAAGTGTGCTTTATGTTTTTCGCTCAGGCTTTGCAATAAAATAAAAAACTCGTTTACTGTGGTGGTAAGCGTTTCAATTTCGTTGCGTAAAAAAAGTTTTATGTCTACCAGCACCTGGTCGTTACGGCTGCGGGCACTGTGTATTTTTTTACCTGTATCCCCCAGTTCCTGCGTTAATAATAATTCAACCTGCGAGTGAATATCTTCCACAGTATCTGCCAATTCAAATTTTCCTTCGGCAATTTGCTGGTAAATTTTCTGCAGGGCTTTTTTCAGCAATGCCAATTCATCTGCCTGCAGCAACCCAACCGATTGCAGCATTTGGGTATGCGCTAAAGAGCCCAATACATCAAAAGCCGCCAGGTATAAATCCATTTCACGGTCTTTACCTACGGTAAAGCGCTCAACTTCTGCCAGCGATGCTTTGTCTTTTTGCCAAAGTTTCATAAAAGTTGCAGGTTACAGGTTATTAGTTTAGGGTTATAAGCATATCTATACTTGTTCACTATTATTCCAATGCTGTTCTACCCAATTAATAAATTTGAATATTTTTTTACTTAATAAAATGTAAGATTCTTTTAGAGACAAATACTTGCTTTCGTCAGTAAAAGAATCCGTTTCAAACAAAAACTCCAGGTGAACCATTGTTTCCTCACATTCGGCATATGCATAACAAGGTATTTAATAAATTCCCCTTTGTAACGACCTCTCCCATACCCTTCGCAAATTAAAGAGGTTATAGCCTTTGAAGAACGTCGTATCTGTGCTCCTTCTTCATACAATTCAAATTTTGGCAACATCAACGATAACTTGTGAACTTCAATAGCCAATTGTTTAGACTCTTTGTAAATATCCAGGTCCTTGTAACTTTTCATTTTGAGTAATTTAGTTACTACTATCTACAAAGCCTTAACTTATAACCCAGAACCAGGAACCTACAACTTCCTCACAATCACCTTTTCCAACAGCTCAATATACATGGCTATTCCGTCTTCTATTTCCTTCAGGTAAATAAACTCATCAGCAGTATGGCTGCGGGCACTATCACCCGGACCCATTTTTAAAGTTGAAAAATTCATTAATGCCTTATCAGAGGTGGTGGGAGAACCATAATACTCCCTGCCCATTGCTATACCTGTTTGTATCAACGGGTGCTCCAGAGGTATTGAACTGGACCGCAATCTTGTACTGCGGGGTTTCAATTCACTTTTAAGATTTGCCTGCAATACTTCTAATATCTCTTCAAAAGTATACAACTCATTTACCCGGCAATCTATTACATACTTACATTGTGCCGGCACCACATTGTGTTGCTTATTTTCAGTTTCAATAACTGTAACACTCATTTTTACAGGTCCCAGCAACGGAGATACTTTTTCAAAACGATGCTGTATAATCCATTCAATATCTTTTACAGCTTTATACAAAGCACTTTCGCCCTCTTCACGGGCGGCATGGCCGGCTTTACCAATGGCCAATGCATCTAATACCATCAAACCTTTTTCTGCCACTGCCATATGCATTTGTGTAGGCTCGCCTACAATACCAAAATCCATTTTAGGCAGGCGGGGCAGCAATGCTTCAATACCATTATGGCCAGAAATTTCTTCTTCTGCAGTAGCAGCCAGCACTACATTATAGTTTAGATCCTGCCTGTGGTAAAAATGACGGAACACTGCCATTAAAGAAACCAGGCATCCCCCCGCATCATTAGAACCCAATCCAAATAGTTTTTCATCTTTTACTATGGGTGAAAACGGATCCAATGTATATCCCTTATTCGGCTTCACTGTATCGTGGTGCGAGTTGAGTAAAATACTGGGCTTGCTTTCATCAAAATATTTATTCTTTGCCCAAACATTCTTCAGAAACACATGGGTGGTAATGCCCCTTCTTTCCAAAAAATCTTCCAGTAAAGCCGCTGTATTATCTTCTTCTTTACTAAAAGAAGGCGTGGCTATTAATTTTTTTAACAGCTCAATAGCGTCTTGTTGCAGTATCTGTAGTTGGTCACTCATTGGTAATGGTGGTTCCGGCGGTGCCGTTGGTTAATGCTGGTAATGCTTCTGCCGGACCAATAATTACGCGGCTTACACCGGCATCTATTGCTGCAAATGCATTATCTAATTTTGGTATCATACCGGCAAAAATTTTGCCTTCAGTTTTCAATTGCTGGTAATAGGCATTGCTTAATTTTTTTACAACAGAGGCATCATCATTCACATCCAGCAACACACCCGCTTTTTCAAATGAATACAGCAGAGACACCTTATAAACTTTGCTGAGTGCTTTTGCTATTTCCTGTGCCATTGTATCTGCATTGGTATTTAGCAACTGTCCCTGCTCATCGTGTGTTATGGGTGCCACCACAGGTACCAGACCGTTATCCAGCAATACCTGCCATGTTTGGGCATGCAGCCGCTCACTTTTCACATCCCCCACAAAGCCATAATCTATTTCTTTAACAGGGCGTTTTGCAGCCGGTACCAGATTAGCATCAGCGCCGGTTACACCCATTGCATTGCAGCCCAACTGTTGTAATGCTGCTACCATTTTTTTATTAATTAGTCCTGCATATACCATTGTTACCAAATCAATAGTAGCCGCATCGGTAATTCTTCTGCCATCCACATATTTAGATGTTATACCCAGTTGCTCTCCTATTTTGGTAGCTACTTTACCACCGCCATGTACCAATACCTTTATCCCCTGCAGCGCTACAAAGTCTTTTAAAAAAGCAGCAAGCTTTGTTTCGTCATCAACAATATTGCCGCCAATTTTTATGATAAAAAGATTATCCATGGGCTAATATTTCACTTAAAATTGTTTGTGCCGCCCATACCCTGTTACCCGCCTGTTGTGTAACAATACTGTTTGCACTGTCCAATACCTCATCGCTCAACTCCACATTTCTGCGCACCGGCAGGCAATGCAATACTTTAGCATTATTGGTAAGCAACAGCTTTTGCTGCGTCAGCATCCAGCGTGGATCGTTGCAATACATACGGCCATAGTCGGTATAGGTACTCCAGTTTTTAACATATACAAAATCGGCACCTTTCAATGCTTCATCCTGAGTATATGTAATAGTTGCCCCTTTTGTAAACTGCTCATCCAATTCATAATCTTCCGGGTGCGTAACCACAAAATCTACCGCATCCCATGCCGCCATCCATTGCGCAAAACTATTGGCCACACATTGCGGCAATGGTTTAACATGAGGTGCCCATGTTAATACCACTTTTGGTTTTCGGTTCAGCGGTGCCTGTTGTTGCAATAATTCTGTTATGGTAATTACATCCGTAAAACTTTGCAGCGGATGCAGTGTGGCACTTTCTAAACTCACTACCGGTCTGCCGGCATATTTTATAAACTGTTTTATATACAACTCGCTGTAATCATCCTCTTTGTTTTTTAAAGAAGGAAAGGTGCGTATAGCCAGCACATCAAAGTACTTACCCATAATGGGTGCTGCATCTTTAACATGTTCTACCGTACTGCCACTCATAATAGCTTCCTCTTCAAACTCCAATGCCCAACCTTCACTACCCACATTAAAAACAATGGCTTCCATACCCAGGTTTTGCGCCGCAATCTGTGTACTTAATCTTGTGCGCATGCTAGGGTTTAAAAATAATAAACCAATACGTTTGCCGGCACCCAGTAATTTATCTTTAAAGGGATTGGCCTTATACGCCAGTGCTTTTTTTACCAGCGCATCTATATTGGTAACATCATTTGCAGAAATAAACTGTTTCAATAGTATAGTTGTTTTTTTAGTTAACCAACATTTTATTGCTATGCTACTTTTGTTGCGTCGCACCCTTGTGCTGCAACAAGCACGGCAGCACAAGTGAGTGACACAACAATGCTGATAAGCGACCCGCTGCCGGTTAAAAAAAATTAAGCCGTTACGGTTTCGCCATGTTTTATTTCTTCAATAGCATCTTTCAATGCTTCTAAAAATTCATCTATCTGCTTACGGGTAATTGCCAGTGAAGGCAGCAACCGTATTACATTGGGTTTTGCCTCTCCGGTAAATACAAAAAAGTCTGTCAACAGCTTTTTCTTTAAATCTTTCAAAGCCGGGGGCACATCAAAGCCTACCATTAATCCCTTGCCACGTATGTTTTCAATACCATCAATAGTCTTCAGGCGGTTTTTTAAATATTGCCCTTTCTGGCGGGCCTGTTCTATTAAATCATCTGACTGCATTACTTCTAACACAGCTAACGCCGCAGCACAGGCCAAATGATTACCACCAAAGGTGGTACCCAGCATGCCATGCTTGGGCTGAATATGCGGTGCAATTAAAATACCACCCACCGGAAAACCGTTGCCCATGCCTTTTGCCATGGTATAAATATCTGCATTAACCCCGGCGTAATCGTGTGCAAAAAATTTACCGCTGCGGCCATAACCACACTGCACACTATCGGCAATAAAAACAGCTCCGTTATCATCACACAACTGCCGTATGGCTTGCAGAAAACTATCTTCTGCTTCAATAATACCACCCACGCCTTGTATACCTTCTACAATAACGGCGGCAATTTCATCAGCATTTTTACTGAAGCATTGTTTCAATGCTTTTTCATCATTCAACGGAAGAAAGATAATATTCTCTGTTTCGTTCACCGGTGCCACAATAGATGGGTTATCGGTAGCGGCCACCGCCAACGAGGTTCTGCCATGAAAAGATTTTTTAAAAGCAATTACTTTTTTACGCCCGGT
>JANRMC010000110.1:0-1613 GCA_033761915.1 Flavihumibacter sp. | reverse complement strand
TGGCTTTGTTTGTGTTATCCTTTGTGTTTACAGCAGTTTTACTGGCTGCCACTTTCAGAGATAAGCAACTGCTGAAAAAAGAGCGGGCAACGCTCATTCTCAGGAATGATTCCCTGCACGTACAACAACTGGAAGCGAAACAAAAGCTAACAAAACTTTCAAAAAGATTGGATAGCCTTGAAAGCAAACAGATCAGTAAGAAATAGAAACTGTTTTAACTGATACAGGTAATACTGCAATTAAGAAATAGTAACTACGGAAAACATGTAAATGATTAACCAGTAGTTGCCAACAGGCAAAAGGCCGTACTAACCAAAGAAAACCTAAGCCTTAAACAGAAGGGCCTATCAATGGGAAAGCTGCTTGGCGCAGCAGCTTTCAAAGACCATTGCCAAAATAATAAAGCTTTGTACGATTAATGTGCAAGGTAACAAGGCTGCAAAAAAAGCAGTAGTTTTTCGGTTAATAGAGTGTTAAGCAATGCGGGTACGTCTGTACCTGCATTTTTTATATTTGCATGAATTTAGAAAAGTGAATACTACCAGCCATAAACTTCAGAAACTATTTCTATTTGCACGCAACAGGTTAACAAGAGCACAGTATATTATCGTCGTAGCAATATTAACCGGTCTGTCGGCCGGTTGTACGGCAGTATTATTAAAATCAGCTGTTCATTATCTTCGCCACTTTTTTATTCCGGGTAAAGGCTTATTCTTTTTATTGCCAGCTGTGGGAATTCTTTGCACAGTAATAGTTGTTCAACTTTTTTATAGTGGTACACTTGAAAAAGGGATAGCGATGGTACTTCGTGCCATTGCAAAAAAATCATCTTTTATTCCAACCAGTAATACATATAAGCATGTAGTAACAAGTTCACTTACCGTTGGGCTGGGCGGTTCTGCAGGTTTGGAAGCGCCAATTGTAGCAACCGGCTCATCCTTTGGTTCTTTATTTGGGAGAATCACGGATTTAAATTACCAGGAGCGTACACTCATGCTTGCCTGCGGAGCAGCTGCCGGTATTTCTGCTGTATTTAATGCCCCTATTGCCGGGGTCATTTTTGCCATTGAAGTATTGCTGGCTGAAACACTTGTGAGTTATTTTATCCCGCTGATGATTGCATCTGTTACAGGTGTGTTATGCTCGAAAATTATTTTACAGGAAAATATACTTTTCAACTTTGCCTTAAAAAGAGAATTTGATTATCACAATGTGCCATTTTACTTAATGCTGGGTGTTACCTGTGGTTTTCTTTCGCTTTACTATGCAAAGAGTTTTAAGTTCACAGAACGGTATTTAAATAAATTTCAACTTCATCCCTTTTTAAAAGCATTAACAGGAGGTCTGTTACTGGCATTGGTTATTTATTTCTTCCCGCCTTTATTTGGTGAAGGATACCGCAGCATCACCCAACTTGCCAATGCAGATATTACAGAAATGATGACTGGCAATTTCTTTGATATTCATAGTAATATTTCTTTGCTTTTGTTCCTTGCACTAATAATTATCATGAAACCTATTGCGGTAGCCATTACACTCGGCTCCGGGGGAAATGGCGGAAACTTTGCCCCTTCACTGTTTACAGGCTCGTTTCTTGGTTATTTTTTCTCCCG
>JANRMC010000109.1:0-4448 GCA_033761915.1 Flavihumibacter sp. | reverse complement strand
CTACCACTGGGCAGCTTAAATATTGCTGCCATGCAGGTAGCCGTGCAGGAAAATGTAAAGCGGGCCATTTACTTTTCTTTAGGTGTGGCGCTGGTAGAAATTTTATACGTACGCCTTTCTTTAACCGGCATGCATTGGGTGGTGGCACACCAACAACTTTTTCATATACTGGAGTGGGCTACCGTGTTTTTATTTATCATACTTGCCATCAGCAGTTTTGCTACAGCCCGCAAAACCGGCACCCAAAAAAACGTATTGCTTAATAACAACATGCACCGCTTTTGGCTGGGCCTTACCATGAGTGCCATTAACCCCGTGCAAATACCCTTTTGGTTTTTATGGAGCACCTACCTGCTTAGCAATAAAATTTTACTACCCACTAACAGCTACTATAATTGGTACACTGTGGGCATTGGCTGCGGCACCCTGTGCGGACTGGCCCTGTTTATATACGGCGGCAAATGGCTGGTAAACCGCTTAAAAACCAGTCATGCCACTATTAACTATGTGGTAGCCGTAGTATTTATTATTTCTGCAGCCATACAATTATACCGCGTATGGTACATACCCTTTGGGAGCCAGCTACCCCCCACCACCATCAGTAGCCCAAAACAATAGAGAAGAATTTTTATGTAACCAGCCGCACCGCAGTGATGGGGCATCGTTGCCACGCTCGGTTCAACGGCAAAACTTTTGGCAGCAAAATTTTATCTGGTAATAATTACAAACAGCTTTTGAATAGATGATTTGGGTGTATATTTAAATATCAGTGACAAATACTAATCCATCCAACTTAATAGAATGAAGAGCTTGATCAGAATCCTCATCCTTCTTTGCTTAATTAGTTGTGGGCAAAAAAGCTAAGTAGCATATGGGTGCCAGTATGAAAAATGACAAAATTTCAAATTCACTTCCTCAATTATGAAAAAAATAATTTCAAAAGAAACGAAATCGGCTTTAATGAAATTGGGCATTTACCAGATTATTGGTGGAGCTATCGGAATGCTCATTATTTTGGGGAGTATCTTGGGAACACCGTTACTTACCGGACTGACAGTACTACTCTATTTATTTATTCTATTATTTTTTTTGTATTCAATTTTTTGCGGAGTACTTTGCCTGAAGGCAAAGAAAAAAGCATTACACCACTCACTAGCCAATCAAATACTTCAGGTATTTGGCTTTGCAATGATAGGTTTTGCATTTAAGTATATTGCTGGTCTTTACTTAACTATTGGCCTCAATCTGACAGATTCCTTTCAATTTAGTTTTGGGGCAGGTGTTTCCAGTTTTAATTTCAATTTTAATAATGAAAAGGAAAGGATTGAACTTGATTTTAATATAATTGCACTCGTACTTATTTTTTGGATCGATACACTGATGAAAAAAGTAAAAGCGGAAACTGCTATCAGGCAAGAAAATTCCATAAGTAATTTGTAAACCTTTCTCCTTCTTCACAAATACAAAAAACCCATAGCAATACCAAATAGCTTAAGATTTGTATCGCCTGGTAAATAATTAACGTATGAAACTACTTACTAAACACTGGTACGATATGGGAGCCGTATTGGCCCTGCTTGTTTTGGCTTACCTTTTTATTAATGGCAGCCATCTTTCCTCCTATAAAATAATACAATGGGTTAGTTTGATAACACTTTTTTTGCACCAGTTGGAAGAATACAGAATTGCGGGCACTTTCCCCGGAATGGTAAACACTGTTATGTACCACAGTAATTTACCCGACAGGTTTCCATTAAATGCAAAAACGGCATTGTTTGTTAATGTTATTGTGGGTTGGACAAGCTATTTTGCAGCAGCCATTTTTGCAGAAAATGCCGTTTGGTTAGGCATTGCCACCATTTTGGTTTCCATAGGCAATACAATCGGACACACTTTTTTATTCAATATAAAAGCAAAATCGTTTTACAATGCCGGGTTGGCCACCTGCTGGTTGTTATTTGTTCCGGTGTCCATTTTTTTCTTTAAAACAATTTATCAAGAGTCAATAGCAACTGCCACCGATTATTTAATTGGCGTACCTCTTGGCATACTCTTTAACTATCTGGGCATTTTAAAACTCATTGATTGGATGGCGGATGAAAACACAGCCTATATTTTTCCGCAGAGAAATTTATTACCCAAAAACAGGAAAGAAACCCGCTTAAAATAGTTATGTATGGCAATTATTAATGGCAGATTTTTTTTCAGCTCAGCAAAGCCTTGCTGTAAAAGGGTGCCCCGGTTGCTTTACACAATTTCTGTGGCGGGTAACTAGCAAAGGCTGCTGCACAGCAACCCAACGCTAGTAACGTAAAGATAATATCCTGCGTTTTATAACGGTTTAAAAACCGTATAAATACCTATGGCCATCCATTACAAACAGTTTACATTTAGTATAAATAACCCCTAACCTTAAATCTTCTGCTATGAAATTAAAAGTAACCAGTTTTAACTGCGAAAACCTGTTTGGCCGTTACCGTCTTTTAGACCTGCCATGGGACAAACGCCCCAGCGGCTACGAAAACCGCTTACAGGTTTTTGATGTGATTGCACTTGAACCGGGTCGCAGCGGCGCCATTAAACCCAAAGAAATTGCAGAAGTGCAACGCAAAACCACCGCCAATGCCATACTGGGTGCGGCGCCCGATATACTGGCGGTGCAGGAAGTGGAGAACCTGCCTACGCTGCGCATGTTTAATCATATTTACTGTAAAAACTATTTTGACCGCATTGTGCTGGCCGATGGCAATGATGCCCGCGGTATTGATGTGGGCCTGCTGCTAAAAAAAGGATTGAAGGCAGATATTATTGCCACCCGCCTGCATTTTGATGAAGTAATTGGCGGTGGCTATGTGCCACAAACCAGCCGGTTGAGTACACAGGTAACCTCAAAAGTAATATTTGCAAGAGATTGCCTGGAAGTGGATGTGAAAATTAAAAATACCGTGTACACTTTTTTGGTAAACCATTTTAAAGCGCAGGATGGTAAACCAGCCTCCACTGAAAAAAGAATACGCCAAAGTACCCGTGTAAAAGAATTGGCAGATAGTGCTTTTAAAGAAGGCAAAAAGCCCATTGTACTGGGCGATTTGAATATTGATGTGAAACAGGCTGACTACGATCAATCGCTGGATAAACTCTATAAGTCCACTAAACTGCATGACCCTTTTAAAAATTTGCCAGATGAAGAACGCTGGTCGCACTACTACTCTTCCGGAAGAAAAGTAAGCAGGCTGGATTATGTACTGGTTGATAAAAGCCTTAGCGTAAGCGGCACAGAGTTTTTCAGGGAGGGGTTAACGCCGCATTGCAAACAATACAAAGGGCCTCGTTTAAAAAGTATGGAAGGCAACGATCTGGAAGCCAGCGACCACTGCCCTACCAGTGTAATTTTAGATATTTAATTTGTTGCCACCGGCACCACTGATAAACTGAGCGTAGCAAGGCTGTTGCTATGAAATACTAATGCCGGCATACCCCAAATAGTTAGCTGCTTTTTGGAGGCTTTGTAATATTTTTGCCGCTGAAAAAAACAAGCAACAGCTATATGGCAGTTACCAGTGTGATACAAGAGAAAGTAATGAGTGCGTTAGGCAGTTTGTACGGTGGAAATTTTGAGGCAGGCAGCTTTCAGTTAAACCAAACCAAGCCCGAGTTTGAAGGCGATTACACGGTTGTTTTGTTTTCGCTGGTTAAACAATTAAAAAAATCGCCGGATGGCTTGGGCAACGAACTGGGCCAGCACCTGGTGGCTAATAATCCCCATTTATTTACTGCATACAATGTTATAAAAGGGTTTTTAAACCTTACCATTGCCGATGGCTATTGGGTAACCCTGCTGCAGCAAAACTATAATAACACCAATTTTGGTAAAGCGGCAGACAGGGGTAAAAAGGTAATGGTAGAATACTCTTCGCCCAACACCAACAAGCCGCTGCACCTGGGCCATTTAAGAAATAATTTTTTAGGCTGGAGCATTGCCGAAATATTAAAAGCCAATGGTAATACAGTTACTAAAACCTGTATTGTAAATGATCGTGGCGTGCATATTTGTAAAAGTATGCTGGCCTGGCAAAAATTTGGTAATGGTGCCACACCTGTTTCTACCGGCGTTAAGGGAGACCACCTGGTGGGTGATTATTATGTGCAGTTTGAAAACGAACTGAAGCAGCAAACAGCCCCCTTATTAGAACAGGTGCTGGCTGGTAATTTTACAGGGTTTGAAGGAGAGGCTTTAACCAAACTGCAATTGTTTGTCCAACGCATAAATAACGGAGATGCCAAAGCCGCCGAATTGAAAGAAGAAGTAAAAGAACTGGTGCGCAACAATACCCCCATTATGCAAGAGGTACGTACCATGCTGCTGAAATGGGAAGAAGGTGATGCCGCCACCCTTGCTTTATGGAAGCAGATGAATGAATGGGTGTATACCGGTTTTAATGAAACCT
>JANRMC010000108.1:0-42925 GCA_033761915.1 Flavihumibacter sp. | reverse complement strand
TGGCACCGTAGGGTTCACTCAGCGTCCAAATAATAGGCACGCCGGCATGCGTGGTTTGTGTAAAAGAACCAAAGCCGCCATCATCGGGCACGCCTTTATAAAAAATGGTAAGCGAATCTTTTTTAGCTGTGGCCAGTGTTGCCGGTAATTGAATTTGCAAGGTGTTATTGGGTGCTTGTGTAAACAGCAGTTTAGCGCCCTGGTATAAAACACTATCTGTAGTAAGTGCAGCATTCAAATCAAAAACTAAAGTATTGGTAGCGGCAGTAATGGTAAAGTAAGAAGTAACTGCCCCTTTAATGAACTTAACGGCAGGGTCTACCTCCCACTGGCAGCGGTAAAAAGAAATATCAAAATTGTTAGAAGCATGAGTTCCACTAAAAGCACCTTGTTGCAAACCCTGGTAATGCCTTTGTTCAGCCGTGGCAATAATTTCCGTTTGCTGCACAATGTTTAAAGGCTGCTGCGTAAAAGCCGGCACAACAGATAAACAAAACAATAAGAGGTAAAAGACGATTTTGGCCTTCATAGTATTTTATGGATGCCGGCAAAACTACCGGTGCTATAAAAACGGTTTTAAAGAAATTTTCTTGTCTTAGTTACGGCAATACTAATTTTACCGTTTGTATGGGTCAGTTTAATTTAACAGATAGTCTTAACCTGCTTTCAAAAATGCGCCCTGCCCGGTTGTGGAATATGGCTAAAGTAGTAAGCAGTTATTACTATAGCAAATACAGTAAAAAACCGGTACAGTGGGGGCTACCCATATCCATTTCTTTTGAGCCAACCACCTCCTGCAACCTGCGCTGCCCCGAGTGCCCCAGCGGCCTCAGAGCCTTTACCCGGCCTACGGGTATGCTGCAAAAAAATTTCTTCAGAGATGCCATTGATCAATTGCATAAAGACCTGCTCTATCTTACCTTCTATTTTCAGGGTGAGCCTTACCTGAACCCCGATTTTTTAGACATGGTGCAATATGCCGCTTCAAAAAAAATATATACAGCCACGTCTACCAACGCCCATTACCTAACCGATGCAAATGCTAAAAGAACCATTGAGAGTGGCCTGGACCGCCTCATTATTTCTATTGATGGCACCACACAGGAAGTTTACCAGCAATACCGTGTGGGTGGCCGTTTAGATAAAGTTATAGAAGGTGCAAAAAACATAGTAAAATGGAAAAAAGAACTGAACAGTAAAACGCCCTTTATCATTTTTCAGTTTTTGGTGGTAAAACCCAACCAGCACCAGATAGATGAAGTAAAGCAACTGGCCAAAGAAGTGGGCGTGGATGATGTGTGGTTTAAAACCGCCCAGGTATACGACTATGAAAACGACCCCAACCAACTAATACCCACCATTGATAAATACAGCCGCTACAAAAAAGATAAAACAGGCCAGCTGCAGTTAAAAAACAAACTGCAAAACCATTGCTGGCGCCTCTGGCACTCGCCGGTAATTACCTGGGATGGGTTGGTGGCCCCCTGCTGTTTTGATAAAGATGCCCAGCACCAACTGGGCGACCTGAAGAATAAGCCTTTTAAAGAAGTATGGCAAAATGAGGCCTACACCACCTTCAGAAACAAAATAAAACAAGGCCGTAAGCAAATAGACATTTGCGCCAACTGCACCGAAGGTACCCGGGTTTGGAGCGATTGATAAAAGGGTAACCAACCCGGTATTTCATGGCAACATCGTTGCGTCGCACCCTTCAGCGGCATAGCATTTTTGGGCGGTTTCAGCCCGTTAACCACAAGTAATTCACAGCAGGCTGTTAATAACAACCAGTGCTTTAATTAAGTAGTTGGCTATTAATTAAAAATATGTAGTTTCGTCGCAAATCAAGGCTAAATATGAAGTTTATCGTTTCATCGGCAGTATTATTAAAACATTTGCAACAAATAAGTGGAGTTATAAGTGCTAATACCGTGCTGCCAATTTTAGAAGATTTTTTGTTTGAAGTAGAAAAAAACCAGCTTACCGTAGTAGCCACCGATTTAGAAACGGTAATGCGGGTGCAAATAGATATTGAAGCCAAAGACAGCGGCAAGGTTTGTATACCTGCTAAAATTCTGATGGATTCTTTAAAGAATATTCCTGAGCAGCCATTAACGTTTAATATTGATAAAAACTTTGGTGTAGAAATTACCAGCGATAATGGTAAGTATAAAGTAATGGGCGAGAACCCGGATAATTTTCCGAAAGAGCCCGCCGCAGATGATACCACTTCTTTTACCATCATTTCTTCTGCACTGGTAACGGCTATTAATAAAACTTTGTTTGCTGTAAGTAATGATGATTTGAGGCCTGCTATGACCGGCGTGTTTTTTGAATTGGATAAAAAACACCTGCAAACAGTAGCTACCGATGCGCATCGCCTGGTACGGTATAAGAGAACGGATGTAAACTGCCCCAAGGCCGATTCTTTTATAGTGCCTAAAAAACCATTGACACTACTGAAAGCTACTTTACCCCATAATAACGATGAGTTGAACGTTAGCTATAACAGCAACCACCTGTTTGTAAAACACGGTAAAGTACAAATGAGCTGTCGTTTAATTGATGCCCGCTTTCCGGATTATAAAGTGGTAATACCTGCAGACAACCCCTACAAAATGGTGGTAAACAAAGCCGATTTTCAGGGGGCTTTAAGAAGAGTAAGTGTGTTTAGTAACAAAAGCACCAACCAGGTGGTTTTAAATATACAGGGCAGCCAGCTGCAATTGGCAGCGCAGGATGTTGATTTTAGCTTTGAAGGAAACGAGCGGATGAAGTGCCAGTATGATGGCGAAGACCTAAACATTGCTTTTAACGCCAAGTTTTTAATAGAAATGCTTAGCGGTGCGGATAGCGAGGAAATTAAAGTAGAATTATCTACCCCAACCAAGGCAGGTATTATTAAACCCACCGAGCAGGATGAGAATGAAGAGCTGCTGATGCTGGTAATGCCGCTGATGTTAAATAACTAAAAAGTATAAAATGTTATAGTAAACGGAGTCCGGCGGACTCCGTTTTTTGTTGGCGCCGGGCTTTGCATTGCCCCTGAAGGGTGCGACGCAACCCCTGCCGGGCATTGCACGGCGGCTGGTTACCATATAATATTATCTTTCAGAAAGCTTTTACTGTAGGCTTGCCGGATTGTTTTTTGTACTTTTGCCGCCTGAATAAACTGAGTAATGGACACGCTGAAACACAGTATTGACCTGCAACGCCTGCCAAAGCATATTGCTATTATAATGGATGGCAATGGGCGATGGGCGCAGGAAAAAGGGCAGGACCGGCTATACGGGCACTTTCACGGAGTGGAAAGTGTACGGGATATTGTAGAAGGTTGTGCCGAACTGGGGGTGCAATACCTTACTTTATATGCTTTTAGCACAGAAAATTGGGACCGGCCCGAGTATGAAGTAACCGGTTTAATGGAATTGCTGGTAGACACTATCAGAAAAGAAGTAGAAACCCTGAATAAGAACAATATTAAGCTGCATGTGATTGGTGATATGCAAATGCTGCCAGAGTATGCCCGCCAGGAATTAAATGAAGCACTGGAACTTACGGCGGCCAATACGGGTTTAAACCTGGTGATGGCTTTAAGCTACAGCAGCAGGTGGGAGTTGGTGAATGCCGTAAAAAATATTGCCAAAGATGTGGCTGCGGGTAAAGTGGCACCCGATAGCATTTGCCACGAAACCCTGCAACAATACCTTACCACCAGTGGTTTTCCTGACCCGGAACTGATGATAAGAACCAGTGGCGAGTACCGCATCAGTAACTTTTTATTATATCAATTAGCCTATGCCGAGTTGTATTTTACCAATGTTCGCTGGCCCGATTTCAGGAAACAAAACCTGTATGAGGCCATTGAAGATTTTCAGAAAAGAGAACGCCGGTTTGGCAAAACCAGTCAGCAGGTAACAGAAGCCCCGGCTTCATAAAGCATTATAAACGCCTGATAGCCGCACCAATGCTGGTTTTTAACAAACACTTTCAATAAATCCATTTAATTTGCCAATCTGTTTAAAAAAAGACTGGATGCCAAAATTATTACGCTTAGTACCTGTACTGCTTTTATGTGTTATTGCCTCTGGTAAGGTACTGGCCCAACAACCCGCTGCCAACGATACCATACCCACCGCTATAGACCCCGCGTTGGAAGAAATGATTAATTCTAAGAATGCAAAAGAATACAACCTGGCTGGTATTAAAGTTACCGGCCTGAAGCGGTATGATGAATTGTTGCTGATTTCTATTTCTGGTCTTTCTGTTGGCGATAAAATTGTTTACCCCGGCGGCGATAACTTTAGCAAAGCCATTATGAATTTATGGAATCAAAAGCTGTTTTCTAATATTCAGATATTCTTTATTAAACTGGAAGGGCGTGACTTGTATATAGAAATTAAAGTGGAAGAACGCCCAGCCTTATCAAACTTTATTTTCAAAGGAGTGAAGAAGACGGAGCAGGAAGATTTGGAAGGTAAAACAGGGTTGGTAAAAGGACGTGTGGTTACAGAGAACACCCGCATAACTTCTGTAGAAAACATAAAAAAATATTTTGTTGAAAAAGGGTTTAAGAGCATTGAAGTGAAGATTGATGAGAAGGCCGACCCCAATATGAACAATGCGGTTATTTTAACTTATGATATTGTAAAAGGTAAGAAGGTACGCATTAACCAGTTAAATGTTTTTGGTAACGAGAATGTGGCTGCCAACCGACTGAAAAAGAAGTTTAAGGGCACCAAAGAAATGAGTAAGCTTACCCTTTACCCGGAGGCTGAAAAACCGGTGTTTGGAGATGTAAAAAAAATGACGTTTAACGAGTGGTTTACTGATTGGGGCTTTCTCTCTCTTTCTAAAACAAAAGAATTATTAGACCCTTACTTCCGTTTTAAATTATTCAGTTCTGCCAAATAAAACGAAAAAAAATACGAAGAAGATAAAGAGGCCCTGCTTGAGTATTACAATACACTTGGCTTTAGAGATGCGGTCATTGTAAAAGATACTTTCTACTACAATAAAAAAGGCAATATGAATATTGACCTTAAAGTAGATGAGGGCCGCAAATATTATTTTGGTAATACCAACTGGAGGGGTAACACCAAGTACTCAGATTCTATTTTAACCGTATTGCTGGGTATAAAAAAAGGAGATATTTATAATCTGCAAACTCTTAATAAAAGACTGGGTAAAGAACTTACACCAGAAGGGGGCGATATCAGCGGATTGTATATGGATGATGGCTATTTGTTCTTTAGAGCCGAAGCCATAGAAACAGCCGTTTATAACGACACTATTGATCATGAAATAAGAATTATTGAAGGCCCGCAGGCCACCATTCGTAACGTTACCATTTCTGGTAACGATCGTACAAAAGATTATGTGGTGCGCCGCGAGTTAAGAACGGTGCCCGGAGAAAAATTCAGCCGTAGCGATGTGATACGTACCCAACGCGAAATTGCCAACCTGGGTTATTTTAACCAGGAAAAAATAAATCCTAACATAGTACCTAATCAGGAAGACGGTACGGTAGATATTAACTGGGGCTTAGAAGAAAAAAGCAGCGATCAGTTAGAATTGAGCGCCGGTTGGGGCGGTGGCATTGGTTTAACCGGCACACTGGGTGTTTCGTTCAACAACTTTTCTATTAAAAATATTTTCAAAAAAACAGCCTGGGATCCGTTACCTACCGGAGACGGACAAAAGTTAAGCATACGGGTGCAAAGTAATGGCCAGGCCTTCCGTTCTTATAACTTTTCATTTACTGAGCCTTGGTTAGGCGGTAAAAAAAGAAATTCGTTAACCTTTAGTGTGTACAGTACCAAGTTTTCTAACGGAGGTAATTTCTTTGGAGGCTTTGATCGTAAAGCGGCAGATACCTCTTACCTGCGTACACTAGGCGTTTCACTGGCATTAGGTAAACAATTAAAATGGCCCGATGACTTTTTTACCTTAATCTATTCACTCAACTATACGCAGTACAAACTCAGAAACTATCCCGGCTTCTTCCGCTTAGATGATGGTACAGATCTTGCCAATGAAACATCTACCAACATCAGCTTAAAACTTACATTATCCCGTTCTTCTATAGACCAGCCATTGTTTCCAAAAAGCGGTTCAAACTTTACCTTAAGCGGTCAGTTTACACCACCGTATTCATTGTTCAACAGAGATATTGTAAACTCTAAAAACCCGTATAAGTTTGTAGAGTTTCACAAGTGGCGCTTTACCGGAGAGTGGTATGTGCCAATTGGTAAACCAATGGGTGCCGACAGAAGCCGCCAGTTTGTATTAAAAGCCGCAGCCAAATACGGTTTCATGGGCCGTTATAACAGCAAACTCAATTACTCACCATTCGAACGCTTCCAGGTGGGCGATGCAGGCTTAACCAATAACTTTGGTTTATTGGGTTACGATATTATTGCACACAGAGGCTATCCGGTGTACAGCACATCCGATCCTAAAATCAACCCAGATCAGCAAAACGCCAGCCAGTTCTTCACCATATTTAATAAGTACACATTAGAGTTACGCTATCCCTTTAGCACCAACCCTAACAGTACCATTTATGGTTTAACCTTTTTTGAAGCTGCCAATGGTTGGTACGATTATAAAGATTACAACCCCTTCCGTTTACGCCGCAGTGCAGGTGTAGGTATGCGTTTCTTCCTGCCCATGTTTGGCTTATTAGGGTTTGATTATGGGGTGGGTTTTGACCGTTATCGCCCCGGTGGCCGGTTAAGAGATGCAGCAAGATTTACATTTATGTTGGGCTTTGAACCAGAATAAAGTATTTTGGTAGCCAGCAGTAGTGCTAATGGCAACATCGTTGCGTCGCACCCTTCAGCTGGCAGTTATCAATCAGCATATTTAAAATTTTAAACCGCGTACAATGAAAAAAATAGTTTTCGCCATCGTTTGTCTTTGCACCATAGCCGGTACCGCCATGGCACAGCGCTATGCCGTGGTAGACACACGCTATATACTGGATAAATTACCAGAATATAAAGAAGCCCAGAAAAAGCTGGATCAGGTAAGCGAAACCTTTCAGCGGGAAATTGATGAGAAACAAGCTGCGCTCGATAAAATGTATAAAGACTATGAAGCCGAGCAGGTAATGCTGAGTGATGTTTTAAAGAAAAAAAGAGAAGACGAAATATTTATAAAAGAAAAAGAAGTAAGAGAGTTGCAGCGCAAACGCTTTGGCTTTGAAGGAGATCTGTTTAAGCGCCGGCAAGAGCTGGTAAAACCCATACAAGACAAGGTTTACAACGCCATTCAAAAAATTGCAGTAAACCGCCAATACGATTTTATTTTAGATAAAAGTGAAGGAATTACCGTTATATTTGCCGACCCAAAACTAGACCGTAGTGAAGATGTGCTGAGAGAATTAGGGGTAAAATAAGCTGTTAAAATACAGCCAAAGCAGGGCAAACCAAACAACGTTGTAGCATTTAAAAACAACTATAATAAAAGCTCTCTTTTTACAGAGAGTTTTTTATGCGACCACTAAAACAAAAACAAAACAGTAAAATGAAAAAGCTTTTTACATTAGTTATTCTTGCTGTAATAGTAGCAGGCCAGGTACAAGCACAAAACAAAATTGGTTATATCAGCATTAATGAAATTATTGCTGTAATGCCAGAAGCTAAAAAAGCAGATACCTTATTAAATCAATACCGCGATGCATTAATAAGCAGTGCCAACGATAAGCAAGCCGCTTTAGAAGCAGATATTACAAAGTTTAATAAAGACTCTGCCACTTACTCTACTGCTGTTAAAGAAGTAAAGCGTAAAGAACTGCAGCAGAAATATCAGGAATTGTCTGGTGAAGAACAGCGTATACAGGAAGAACTGCAGAAGAAGCAAGAAGAGTTAGCAGCACCTATTCAAAAGAAAGCATTAGATGCTGTACAGGCAGTTGCCAAAGAAAATGGCTACACCTATGTATTACCTAAAGAAGCAATTTTAGTAGGCCCTCCGGCAGATGATATTGCCCCTTTAGTTAAAAAGAAATTAGGTATTAAGTAATTACTATAAATAAACTAATATTGAACCGTCTTGTAAAAGCAAGACGGTTTTTTATTTTTACATATGGCAGCAAAGCAACCCATTGGTGTATTTGATTCTGGTTACGGTGGTCTTACTGTTTTAAAAGAAATAGTAAATGTACTGCCGCAATACGATTATCTGTACCTGGGCGATAATGCCCGTGCCCCGTATGGCAACCGTTCTTTTGAAACCGTGTATAAATACACTTTAGAATGTGTGGAGTGGTTTTTTAACCAGGGCTGCTCACTGGTAATACTGGCTTGTAATACGGCATCTGCAAAAGCTTTACGCACTATTCAACAAAAAGACCTGCCCAAAATAGCCCCCCAAAAAAGAGTGCTGGGTGTTATACGGCCCACCACCGAGGTTATTGGCCAGTATAGTAAAACCAATAATGTGGGCATTTTGGCCACAACAGGTACGGTAGTGTCCGGCTCTTACCCAATAGAGATAGAAAAATTTTTTCCGCAGGTAAATGTATACCAGGAAGCCTGCCCCATGTGGGTGCCGCTTATTGAAAACAATGAGTACCTGCAACCCGGGGCAGATTATTTTGTACAAAAGCATATACAGGCTTTATTTAACCAGTGTGGTAAAATAGATACTGTTTTATTGGCCTGCACGCATTACCCTTTATTAAAAGATAAAATATCACAGTATTTGCCAGCGGAAGTTACCCTGCTATCTCAGGGAGAAATTGTGGCAAAGGGGCTGGCCGATTACCTGCAACGCCACCCGGAAATAGCAGCTGTATGCAGTAAAAATGGTAGCAGAAGCTTTTATACAACCGATAGCACGGCTGATTTTGACAGCCATGCTACAGCTTTTTTTGGCACTTCGGTAAAAAGCCTTCATCTTGATTTGGAAGGGCAGAAGCCCTGATGCCCAATGAACTAAACGATGAACGGATTGCGACGCAAGTATGTTGCCATGAAAAACCTAAGCTGGTATTTAAAAAACTTTCTGTAGCAGGCAAAAAATTGGAGGCTACCCCTTACCTTTGCCGTCCTTTCACAAACAGATGGGTGTGGTGACCCGTTTGAAGGAATTGAATAAAGGACCGTTTCTCCCGGTCCGCATTTCAAAAAAAAGGAAAATAAAAAATTTATGAAACAGACTTTTCAACCACATAAACGCCGCCGTAAAACGGTGCATGGTTTTAGAAAGCGTATGCAAACCGCCAATGGCCGTAAAGTATTGGCCAGCCGTCGTAAAAAAGGCCGTAAGAAATTAACTATTTCTGACGAGAGAGGTTTGAAATAAACTTTTAAGTGGTTTATTAAATAATTTTAAGCTCTGGCCCTGCCAGAGCTTTTTATTTTTATACCGTGAGTAAACAATTTACCCTGCATAAAAAACAGCGCCTTAAAAGCCATAAAAAGATTGAAAAGCTTTTTAATGGCGGTTTACGTTTTGGGGTGGCTCCGTTTAGAATTGTTTACCAGTTTGAACAGCAACCGGGCTTGCAAATGGGCGTTACGGTGCCGGGTAAAATTTTTAAAAAAGCAGTAGACAGAAACCGTATTAAGCGATTGACCCGCGAAGCCTACCGTACACAATGCAAGCCTTTGCAAATCCTGCTGCTGCAGCAACAAAAAGGGGTATCGGTTTTTTTTATTTATACCGATAAACAGTTGCCAGATTGGGAACTGGTGCGTAGTAAAATGACTATTATTCTAAATAAACTGATGCAATTAGCCAATGAAGCTGTTGTTACAAATATTAAGTAGTCCGTTTATAGTTTTAATAAAACTCTATCAGTGGCTCATATCTCCATTGCTGGGCCCTAAATGCCGTTATACCCCAACCTGCTCTCAGTATGCCATAGAGGCATTTAAAATACACGGCCCCTTTATTGGCTTTTGGTTAAGCCTTAAACGCATTAGCAGCTGTCACCCTTGGGGCGGGCATGGTCACGACCCCGTACCTCCTAAAAAGAATAATAAAGTATAAAATGGCAAAAGAAAAAATAAGATGTGCCTGGTGCACTAAGGATGATTTGTATAAACAATACCACGATGAAGAATGGGGGGTGCCGCAATACAACGATCAGCAATTATTTGAAATGCTTTGTCTGGAAGGGGCACAAGCGGGTTTAAGCTGGCACACCGTATTAAAAAAACGGGAAAGCTACCGCAAGGCCTTTGATAATTTTGATGCTGTTAAAATGGCCCGTTATACAGATAAAAAAATTGAAAAGCTGTTGCAGGATGAAGGCATCATCAGAAACCGGTTGAAAGTATATGCTTTTGTAAGTAATGCAAAAGCCTACCTGCAGGTGCAAAAGGAGTTTGGCAGTTTTGCTACTTATATCTGGCAGTTTACGGGTGGCAAGCCGCTGCAAAATAAACCAGCAACACTGGCGCAGGTGCCTGCCAAAACTGCAATTAGTGATGCAATGAGTAAAGACCTGCTGAAGCGGGGTTTTAAATTTGTAGGCTCAACTATTTGTTATGCGTATATGCAGGCCGTGGGTATGGTGAATGATCATGTGGCTGACTGCTGGAAAAGAAAATAAAAGAGCGGCGCAAAGCGCCGCTCTTTTATTTTCTTAGAAGTAGCGTAGTCTTATTTAGAAAGATTCTGCAACTTCTCACGTTCTGCCTGCAAATCGGCCAGAGTTTCGCGTTTTTGCTTAACAGTAAAAAATTTATACACTTCAGGTACTTTGCCATCGCTACCCGCTTCCACCACACCGGGTATACCTCTAAAAGAGCTTCTTACTATCGCCGTAACTTCTGTGCCTATCTTTTTAATATTATAAGGCACTATAAAATATGTTTTCTTTTCATCGCTTACATTTTTACCGGCCATTAATTGCACGGTGCTGTCAATCATTTTATCCATCTCCTCGCTTTTAATAGAACCCGGCACACCTGCACTGCCGTAATTAACAATGCCACCCACCAGCGTATCTTTTTGCAGGTTCAGCACATATAAACCAGGTTCTGTAATTTCTAATGTTTTATTAGTGCCATCCGTGCTTTTTACAACCAGGCTTACTTTATCATCAGTAAAAATCAGCTCCTGTTCTTTGTAAGACATGCTGGGGTCTATAGAAATAGTACTGCCTTCCACCTTCAGATCTCCGGTAGCCATTACAATTACTTTCTTTTGTTTGCTGCCACCACAGGCAAGCAGGCTTAATGCTAAAACGGTTAATGAAAAAAATGCAAATCGTTTCATTGGAATTTTTATTGGTTTAAAAAATGAATGTTGTGTTTAAAATAAAACCGGTAAGCCGAAAGATAATAAGATTGATTATAACAACCATCACTTACTATCTGTATGCTTACCGGTTTATATACTGCCGGGTATAATTATTTAGCAGCGGCAAAACGTTCTGCCACCTTGCTCCAGTTTACCACGTTCCAAAAAGCGCCTAAATAATCGGCACGGCGGTTTTGATATTTTAAATAATACGCATGCTCCCAAACATCCACACCCAAAATTGGTGTGCCTTTCACTTCTGCCACATCCATTAACGGGTTATCCTGGTTGGGTGTTGAGCTTATTTCAAGCTTACCATCTTTTACCAGCAGCCAGGCCCAGCCACTGCCAAAGCGGGTCATGCCAGCCGCTGCAAATTTTTCTTTAAAAGCATCAAAACTTCCAAAGGCTGCAGTAATAGCATCTGCCAATGCACCAGCAGGAGCGCCACCGGCATTAGGTGCTAAACTTTCCCAAAAGAAAGTATGGTTCCAATGGCCACCGCCATTGTTTCTTACTGCTGCAGATATAGTACCTGCTGCAGCCACCAGTTCCTCTAAACTTTTGCCTTCGTTGGGGGTGCCGGCAACGGCTTTATTTAAATTATCAACATAAGCCTGGTGGTGTTTACCATGGTGTATTTGCATGGTGGTGGTATCAATATGCGGTTCTAACGCATCGTGTGCATACGGTAAAGGTGCTAATGTAAATGCCATAGTGCTAATTTTTTTTTCCGCGGGGCGGAATGGTTAATCAAAATAATCTGTAGTAATTACAAATGTACAAACACATGGTTTAAGTTGTGGCTATAAAATTAAGCCGTGGTTATAACAACTGTTATTTTTTGGTTACCAGCTGCGGTAACTCCGGTTAAACATTGTTGCGTCGCACACTTGTACTGCAGCACAAGTGTCCGCCTTTAGCGGCGGAACGGCTGCCGGGTCTGGCACAACTGCCGGCTACCCAAATATTTTTATCTTTAAGGCTTATGACAGACGAACACTTTATGCAACTGGCATTAAAAGAAGCGCAACGTGCTTTTGATGAAGAGGAAGTGCCGGTGGGTGCCGTGGTGGTAATGAATAATAAAATTATTGCCCGTGGTTATAATATGACCGAAAAGCTGAACGACCCTACCGCACATGCAGAAATGATTGCACTTACGGCTGCATTTAATTTTTTAGGCAGCAAGTATTTGCCGGATGCAACTTTGTATGTAACTGTAGAGCCCTGCCTGATGTGTGCCGGCGCTTTGTATTGGAGCAAAATTGGCCGCATTGTTTGGGGCACCAGCGATGAGAAGAATGGGCATGCCCGCCATTTTAATACGGCACCGGCTCCTTTTCATCCAAAAACCATTATTACCAAAGGTGTTTTGCAAGAGCCCTGCGCACAACTGATGAAAGACTTTTTTAAAAGCCGCCGCTGATTGTTTTATAAAACACCCGCGGCCTTCCAACCGGTTTCAACGGCTTTTAATTCTATACTCCCTTTTTTAAACAGCAGCGCTGCTTTTTTTAAAGTAGCATGGCAGGCATCTTCAAAACTGGCATTTTTTTTCAAAAGCTTTTGATCGCACAGGGCAGCATACCAAATGGCCCCTGCTTTTTCCCAGGCATTACCTTTTAGTTCTATGGCAGTTCTGTAAAATGCATAATTGGGTATGCCACTGTTTATGTGTACGCCGCCATAATCATCATCTTCTGTATTTTTTAATTTTTGGTAATGCTGCATGGTGGCCGGCTGCGGGTCATCGCCAAATATGGGATCGTTTTGGTAAGCAGTGCCCGGTGCTTTTAAACTACGTAATGCATTGCGGCCTTTTAAAATATTTTTACCAATCAGCCAATCGCTTTTATGTGCGGGTGTATGGGTGGCCCATTGTTTTACCAGTATGCCAAATATATCTGCAAAGCTTTCGTTTAATGCGCCGCTCTGAAATTCATATTCCAGTTGCGCTTCAAAGTCTATAACACCATGGGTTAATTCATGCGCTATAATATCAATATCGCTGGTAAAGCTATTGGTAAATTTTGCAAGGCCGGTTCCGTAAAACATTTGCTCGCCATCCCAAAAGGCATTGTAAAAGGGTTCTTGCGGGTGTTCTCTGTAGCGTATAGTTTGTATCAGCGGCAGGCCATTATTATCCAGCGAGTTTCTATTAAATAATTTTTTATAAAAATGCCAGGTGGCGCCAGACCCTTCAATTACATTTTTAGCATCTTTATCTTTTGGTAATGGTTGTCCTTCTTTCCAGATAAGGCTGCCCAGCGTTAATGGCAACTGGTGCGCATCATACACTTCTCGGTATAGTTTGGTGGCAACCTTAGAACCGGCAACGGCCATCTTTCCTTTCTTCTTTGCGGGTGCAATGCGGGCCAGTACTTTTCTTTTTAGGCGAAAGAGTTCTCCCACATCTTTTTTTTCGGTAATGCCGCTGGCTTCATTTAATTTCTTACTCATGTAAGGCGGTAAAATGCAATGCAGGGGGTTGCGATGGTGCAGGCACATAGAATAAAATTTAAGGTTGCAGAAAAAAATTGCTGCTTAAAGGTCTTAAACTTTTTCTATATCAATATAACAGCCGGTTAAAAAACTACTTTATAAAATTCACCTCTGGCGTTTGCCCGGGCCATCCGCCAAACAGTTCTTCCACTTTTCTAAAGCGGAAAGAAAAAATATGCTGTAGTTGGCTTTTAACAAAAGCCGTATTGGCAATATCTCCCAACCAACCCAATGGAATTTTATAATGCACCAGGTCGGTCATTTCAACGCCGCCCTCTATGGCTTTAAAATGATGCTGGTGGTGCCACATCGTATAAGGGCCAAAGCGTTGTTCATCTACAAAAAATTCTTGTTGCTGTACGTGGGTAATCTCAGTCATCCAATACATGGGTATATTTAACAGAGGCTTTACCGTATACTCAATAATTTGCCCGGCATACATTTTTGGTTGGGGCGATTGCGATAGCACTTTAAACCCTAAATGATCGGGGGTAATAATTTTTAAATTGTCCGGACTAGAGAAAAAATCCCATGCCTGGTGTAGTGGTACCGGTATTTTCTGAACCGTTTGAAGTGCATGAACTGCCATATAAAAAGTATTAGAGCTATAACCTGTGTCGCACAAAAAGGTTCAAAATCATTATCAATAAAAAAGGCACCGCAGGTGCCTTTTTTATTTAATTCAATACGCTGGTATCTTTTTCAGTAGGTATTTTTTTACCCAGCTCTTGTATGGCTTTCCAGCCGCCGGTTACATTTCTGATATTATGAATGCCCTGACGTTTTAAAAGCGATGCTGCAATTACGCTGCGGTAACCGCCGGCGCAGTGTACGTACAAATTTTGGTGGTCTTCAAAATTAGCCATACTTCCGGGGTCTGTTAAATCGTTTAATGGCAGGTTGAGTGCATTTTTAATATGCCCATCGGCAAATTCAGTTTCGCGGCGCACATCCACCACAATCAGTTTGTCGTCAAACGGAAGATCCATGGCCAGTTCATCTGCTTCCACATCAATAATCATATCTGTTTTTTGCCCGGCTTCCTGCCATGCTTCAAATCCGCCTTGCAGGTAACCAATAATTTTATCAAAGCCCACTCTTGCCAGGCGTATGGCCGACTCTTCTTCTTTGCCAGCCTCTGTAACCAATACAATATTGCTGGTAAATGGCAGTAAAATACCAGCCCATTCAGCAAAGCGGCCTTCCAGACCAATGCTAATACTATTGGGCACAAAACCCAAAGTAAATGTTTCAGCGGGTCTTGTATCCAGTATAATTATATCTGCATTTTTTGTTTTTTGCTTAAAGGCAACAATATCTAAAGGTTGTAGAGCCTGTTTTAGTAAAGCATCCAGGCTGGTATAACCTTCTTTATTTATTTTGGCATTTACCGGAAAATAGGTGGGTGGCGCAGTAAGCCCATCCGTTACTGCTTTTATAAATGCTTCTTTGCTCTGTGGTTGTAATGCATAATTGGTTTTCTTTTCGTCGCCAATAGTGCTATAGGTATGTGGTCCCAGGTTTTTACCACAGCTGCTGCCGGGGCCATGAGCAGGGTATACCAATACATGATCTGGCAAAGAAAGAATTTTATTTTGCAGGCTGTCGTATAAAATACCCGCTAAATCATCCATTGTAAGGGTACCGCTTTTTTGTGCAAGGTCGGGTCTGCCAACATCGCCAACAAACAGGGTGTCTCCGGTAAATATTGCAGCCGGTTTGTGCTCAGTATCATAAAGCAGGTAGCAGGATGATTCTAAGGTATGGCCGGGTGTGTGCAGCACTTCCAGTTCAATATCGCCCAGTTTAAAACGCTCACCATCTTTAGCCACATGTACTTTGTAAGAAGTTTCAGTATTGGGGCCATAAACAATAACAGCACCGGTTTTATCAGCAAGGTCTATATGGCCGCTGATAAAGTCTGCATGAAAATGTGTTTCAAAAATATATTTGATGGTGGTGTTCCGTTCTTTTGCAAGGGTCAGGTAAGCATCAATGTCCCGTATGGGATCAATAATTGCAGCCTCACCATTGCTCTCAATATAATAAGCGGCTTCGCTTAAGCAATTGGTGTAAAGTTGTTTTACAAACATGCATAAAAAGATTTGCCGCAAAATTACATAAAATGCACTTGCAGCAAATCTTTTGAAAGCTATTACTGGTGTTAAAAAACAGGGTTGTTTTTAACCAATAATATCTATAACATTTTTGTTTAACTGGGTTAAACGATCTGTGTTGATAGAATAGTAAATAAATTTACCATCACGTATCGTTTTTACCACACCGGCTCTTCTTAAAATAGCCAGGTGTTGTGAGGCCACAGACTGTTCAAGGCGTAACTGAATGTAAATTTCAGTAACGGTCATTTTTTCTTGCTGCAGAATCAGTTGCAGAATTTGCTGCCTGAGTTTGTGGTTGATAGCCCGTAAAATTAAAGACGCCTTTTTTACCTGTAGGAAATCAATTTTTACCTCATTGCCTTCTTTTGATTGAATCAAAAGTTGATGATTCAACAATGTGTTCATGTTTGGAATACTGGTTTAAAGTTTGAATTTTTTTCAGGATGACAGTTTAAGGTTGCAAAAAGGATAACAGGTTATGGTTAAAAGGGTGGTCCTTAAAAGTTATTGGCAACATCCACATTATATTACGCAGTTCACTTTTTTTGATAAGTGTAAAATTCCTTTATATAGGAGGGTTCAGAATAAACTACGTCAGTAAAATTAGATTGCAAATAACTTTGATATGAATACAAAACTAAATCATTTACATCATAAGCATCGCATAGAACGCAATCAATTTTTTCCGCAAATAAATTCTTATACTTTATTGACCCGTTGCCTGTAAAGATAATATCATAAGTCGCTTCCCAATCAGCAAAACTGTTTTTTGACAATACCATGGCACATGGTTCCAGTACTGGTAACATAGTTTCAGTATACAATGCTGTATATACTTCCATCCGTCGGGCATCAATCATCGGACATATTAATTTTTTTTTCACTACCGCATTCTCATTATTCAAATTGCTAATTTGTTTGATAGTGCCTCTTGCCATTAATGCCAATGTGGGTATTAAAATCAATGGCAAATCATTAGCAAAGCAAAAACCTTTTGCAGCAGCCATGCCTACTCTTAAGCCCGTGTATGAGCCAGGCCCTGCAACAACAGCCACAGCTTTTAGCTGGTGTGTGCCAATACCAGTCTGTTGCAGCATTTCATTAATTGCGGTGTGCAACCATGCCGCATGATCTTTTTGCTGCGTATTAACGGCGGCATTTACCACAACAGCTTCATTGCTGATGCATACATGTGCTGTATCTGAAGAGGTATCTATGTTTAAAATAAAATGCATGAGCCGTTAAAAAATAAGACTGGTAAATGTAAGCAAATGTAATGGGTTAGCCAGCAGCAGCAAACCATTCAGCACCGTTGCGTCGCACCCTTCAGCAGCAGTGCAGATAGCAACAAATTATAAACGCAGGTACACCGCTGTTTGAAACGCATGAATATTGCTGAAGCTTTTTTTACTACCCACCACATACTGGTTCAGGTAGCCCATTTCAAGATCAGCTTTTGCAGCCAGCCGGTAACCCATGGCAAAATAAAGGCGGTTTTGATCAAACACTTTATTGTTAAGTGCATTGTTATCGCCCATGTTTAAAAACACTTCATTCTGCACAGCCGCAAACCAACCCTTTGTAAATTTCTTTTGTTGCTGCAGGGGTTGTATTGCTCTTATAAAATAGCGGAAGCGTTGCGCAAATAAGTTTCCGTTGTTGTATAGTTGGTTGTTTTGTACTGTTGATTTTGGTATAAAACGTTGCTCCAGCCGGAAGCGGTGTGCCACCACCGCACTGCCTGCCGGGTGCGTTATAAGGTATTGTTGCCAGATGCGTTTTTCATTTACATAACCACTCACGTTCTGCAAAACTCTGCGGTTGTGAAAAAGGCCCACGCCAGCCGTAAGAGTCATATTTTTTTTAAGATGGTAGTTAATACCCGGGCGTACAAAAAAAGTTTGCGTATGCTGCCATTGATGGGTGCTGCGCCATTGCACATCTGTATGCAGGCTAAACTTCTTATTCAGTTTTACGGTGTTGAAAGAGGCCAACCAGCCCACATACTGTTCTTGTGCAAAGGCATGGCTGCCAGCCATTGCAACAATTGCTATTAAGATGATTTTTACAGGCTTCATGCTGCAAAGAAAACCCTTTTGTTTTTAATGCCGTAAAACCCCGTTTTACCAGTGAATAAAAGTATGTTATGGGCTATTGCTTATAGTTAGTTTTAAAATTTGCGCCCAATGTGGCTAAAACCTTGCTGGCACTGTATTTAACCCTTGTTGCCGCTGAAGGGTGCGACGCAAGGATGCCGATAAGGGAACTGCCGCTGACTACCAAAAAATTTTTCTCCAGCTTAGGGGTATTTTATGTGCAAAAATCAACAAATGCAGCCCCAGCAAGCCCTTTCAAATTTCAAGCATCGTTTTTCCACATACTGTTGATATTTGGGAGTAGATAATTTGCCGTACACCAAATATTTTCGTTTTCCTCTGTTAACAATTACTTAACCCGGATAAAAAGCTACTGCTTCCTATTATGGCAACAAAGAAACAAATAAATAAAGGCCTGCAATTTGGCCGCCGCTTCACCAAAGAAGGTGTAGCCGTGTTTGATCAGTTTGAGTACGATTACCGTACTTCCGTTATTCGCAACCCCAGCGGTGAGGTGGTGTTTGAAATGAATAATGTAGAAGTACCTAAACAATGGAGCCAGATTGCCACCGACATTTTGGCCCAGAAATATTTTAGAAAGGCAGGTGTGCCACAGCCCGATGGTTCTTTAGGCCGCGAAACCAGCGCCAAGCAAGTAGCCCATCGTATGGCTAATTGCTGGAGGGTTTGGGGAGAACGCTATGGGTATTTTGCCAGTGCCCAGGATGCACAAATTTTTTATGAGGAATTGGTGTATAGTATATTAAACCAGGGTTGTGTGCCAAACAGCCCCCAGTGGTTTAATACCGGGTTATATGAAAGCTATGGCATTAAAGGAAAGCCACAAGGACACTATTATGTAGATGCAGTAGACGGACAATTAAAAAAATCAACTTCAGCATACGAACGCCCCCAGCCACACGCCTGTTTTATTTTAAGCGTGGATGATGATTTGGTAAACGATGGCGGTATTATGGACCTGTGGATACGTGAAGCCCGAATTTTTAAATACGGCAGCGGTGTGGGTACCAACTTTAGCAGCATACGCGGCGAAGGCGAAAAACTAAGTGGTGGCGGTACCTCGTCTGGCCTGATGAGTTTTTTAAAAATTGGTGACCGTGCTGCTGGTGCTATTAAAAGCGGCGGCACTACCCGCCGTGCAGCTAAAATGGTGTGCTTAGATTTAGACCACCCGGAAATAGTAGATTTTATTGACTGGAAAGTAGAAGAAGAAAAGAAAGTAGGCGCCTTAATTGCCGCAGGTTATGCCAGCGATTATGAAGGAGAAGCTTACCGCACCGTTAGCGGACAAAACAGTAACAACTCTGTACGCATACCCAATGAGTTTTTTGAGAGACTGGAAAAAGGCGAAGACTGGGAGCTGAAAGCCCGTACTGATGGCAGAACCATGAAGAAGATACCTGCCCGTGAGTTGTGGAATAAAATTTCTTATGCAGCATGGCGTTGTGCAGACCCCGGTACACAATACGATACCACCATTAATGAGTGGCATACTTGCCCGCAGGGTGGCCGCATACGTGCCTCTAACCCTTGCAGCGAGTACATGTTTTTAGATAATACTGCCTGCAACCTGGCATCTGTAAACCTGCGCCAGTTTTTTGATGGTGAAAATAATATTTTTGATGTAGAAGGTTTTGAGTACACCACCCGCTTGTGGACTGTGGTATTAGAAGTATCTGTATTAATGGCACAGTTTCCTTCTAAGGATGTGGCACAACTGAGTTATGATTACAGAACACTGGGTTTGGGTTATGCTAACCTGGGTTCTATGTTAATGGTAAGCGGCATTGCTTACGACAGTGAAGAAGCCCGTGGTATTGCGGGTGCTATTACGGCTATTATGACGGGTATTGCTTATAAAACTTCTGCTGAGTTAGCAGAAATTTTAGGCCCCTTTGCCCGCTACGAAGAAAATAAAGAAGACATGATGCGTGTAATGCGCAACCACCGTTTGGCAGCTTATGATGCGGATGAATATGAAAAATTAAGTCTGAAGCCGGTAGGCATACATGCAAAATACTGCCCTGATTATTTATTAAAAGCAGCTACCAAAGCATGGGATGATGCTGTACAACTGGGCGAAAAATTTGGTTACCGCAATGCACAAACCACTGTAATTGCTCCAACGGGTACCATTGGTTTGGTGATGGATTGCGATACCACCGGTGTTGAGCCAGATTTTGCCTTGGTGAAATTTAAAAAATTAAGTGGTGGTGGTTATTTCAAAATCATTAACCAATCGGTGCCGCTGGCATTAAAGAATTTAGGCTATAGCGAAAAAGAAGCAGATGCTATTGTAAAATATGCAGTAGGTTCTGGCAGCTTTGCCGGCTCTCCGCATATTAACCATCAAAGCCTGAGCGAAAAAGGATTTACAGCCGATGAAATTAAAAAATTAGACGCTGCTGTAACATCTGCTTTTGAAATTGGTTTTGTATTTAACGTTTACACGTTGGGCGAAGCCTGCTTACAACGCCTGGGCTTTAACGCAGAGCAATATTTTAATTTTGAATGGAGCCTGCTGGAGGCATTAGGATTTACCGATGAGCAGATTGATGCTGCAAACGATTATATCTGCGGTACCATGACAGTAGAAGGCGCTCCGCTGCTGAAAGAAGAGCACCTGTCTGTTTTTGATTGTGCTAACAAGTGTGGTAAAAAAGGACAACGCTACATTCATGCACATGGCCACATACGCATGATGGCGGCTACACAACCTTTTATCAGCGGCGCTATTTCTAAAACCATTAACCTGCCTAATGAGGCCAGTGTGGAAGAAATTGCCGACTGCTATATGCTTAGCTGGAAACTGGGCTTAAAAGCCAACGCACTTTACCGCGATGGTTCTAAACTAAGCCAGCCATTAAGTACCAAAAGCGATAAGAAGAAAAAAACAGAGGAGGCGGGCACAGAAGCCGCAGAAGCTACTGCCGCTGCTGCAAGCACCGAATCTAATATTGTAGACCTTGGCAAACTAACCGTAAACGAGCTGTTAGAAGAAGTACAAAAAAGGGTACAGGCTTCACCAGATACCAAACTGAAAAGAGCCCTGGCCACCATTGTAGAAAGAAGAACATTACCCGCCAAGCGCCGTGGCTTTACACAAAAGGCAAAAATTAACGGGCAGGCCCTGTTCTTACGCACCGGAGAGTATGCAGATGGTACGGTAGGAGAAATTTTTATAGATATGGCCAAAGAAGGTGCTACCATGCGCAGCATGCTTAACTGCTTTGCCATCTCTATTTCAATAGGCCTGCAATACGGGGTGCCTTTAGAAGAGTTTGTAGAGAAGTTTGTGTTTACCCGCTTTGAACCATCCGGTATGGTAGACCACCCGAACATTAAAACAACCACTTCTATTGTAGACTTTATGTTCCGCACACTGGCGTATGAATATTTAGGCAGAACAGACCTGGTACATGTGTTAGATAAGCCCGAGCTGATGAATACCGGCACCGATGATTGGGATGAAATACCCACATCTTTAGAGTACGAAAAAAAAACACCAGAACTGAGTGATGTAAGAGTGGTGGCACCACAACCCAAGGCTACAGAGCCTGTGGCAGCCAAAAAAGAAAAGGCAACCACCGCAGTTAAAATAGATGGTACCGGTTTAGATGCAGTAAACGCTGCAGCTAAAAGCATGCAAAGCGATGCGCCGGCCTGTAATACCTGCGGCCACATAACCATCAGAAGCGGCACCTGCTACAAATGCCTGAACTGTGGTAACAGTATGGGTTGCAGCTAAACAGTTTTCATGGACGGTTTTCATAAATCTAACTCCGCTTATATCTATGAGCGGAGTTTTTTTATTGGGTAACCAGCCACAAATCTTTGGGCATCATCCTTGCGTCGCACACTTGTACAGAAGAAAAAGCAGGAGCTGTAAGGCTTAGGGTATAAGGCCTTAAACCGTATGCCTCACACCATATACCTTAGCTGAACGGTGCGACGCAACGGCTGCTGAAACGTGTTATACGGCTGGTAACACCTTTCAAATACCTCCCATCAGCAAAGGGCTTTTTACTTATTTGGGGAACTGCACTAAAAAATTCTTGTTTTTTATAAGCAGCTAATCACAAGCGTTTCTGCATTTAAATGATTGAAGCCTTCATTTTCAGCGCAAAACAATTGTTGTTTTGTTGTAAAACTAACCAGCACCGGCATTTGCCTTAAAATTTTGCTAATGCCATATTGCAGGCATGGGCTTTGCATACTATCTTGCTCAACTAATTCGTTTACCCCTAAACCTGATAAAAACATGAAAACTCTTTTGGCAATTTTAGTATGCGCTGTTGTATTTACGTCTTGTGCCCGTTCGGTTTCGCCCGGAGAAGCGGCCAATCATCATTACAAAAAATGCCGCAGCGTTAGATAATAATTAAAGGATACCACCAATAGAACCCTGGCTGTTTTGCCGGGGTTTTTTAGTGCTACATTTGCTGCCACAACTACTATTTATATGCGTTACTTGTTTTTAATAATTACTACGGCATTGTTTGCCTGCAACAACCACCAGCACCAGACGGGTGCCGCAACCGAACACACACAGCATCAGCCTGCCGGCACCAACCGCAGCGGCTATGCCGATAGTGTAAATGCAGGTTTCATTGCAACAGATACTATGAAGAGTAGTCCGCGCCGGGTGGCAATGGCTAATATTGGCAGCTGCCATGTGCATGTAAACTATGGTTCGCCCGGCGTAAAGGGCCGCAGTATTTGGGGCGGGCTGGTGGCGTATAACCAGGTTTGGGCTGCTGGTGCACACAAAGCCACTACCATTGAGTTTTCAACCGATATACAATTGGGCGATAAAAAAATTGCGGCGGGTAAATATGGCTTGTTTATGCTGCCAGGTGAAAAAACATGGACGGTTATTGTAAACACCCAATACGACCAACATCTTGCTGATGATTATGACCCGGCAAAAGATGTAGCCCGGTTTACAACAAATCCTGAAATTGCAAATAAAACAGTGGAACGATTAACATATACCGTAGAAGGCGGAGATAAAAAAGGGGCACTGGTATTTGAGTGGGAGAAAGTTAAAATTACAGTGCCGCTAAGCTTATAACCAAACGGTTTTTTAAAGCCAGATTTTTTTTAATAAGCCGGGAAGCTGATAAGAAAACAGTTACATCTTATAGCTTCCCGGCAATTATATTTTAAGATAGCCGCATGTTTAGTTAAATAAACCTTTTACGGTATCTAAAATGCCGCCGCCGCTGCTGGCACCACCACCGCCGCTGAACATAGAAGTAATATCATTTAAATCGGTGTCTCCATCTCCGTCTTTATCTAATCCACCGCTGGTAACCTTGCCTAATAAACCAGCAATATCCATACCGCCGGTTTTGCCGCCGCTTAAAGAATTAAAAATGCCCTGTATGTCAAAACTGCTGTCGTTTGGGTTATTGGTTTTGCTTATCAGGTTTTGCAATACAGAAGGCACCAGGCTGCCGGCAATACCGCTGGCTTCGCCCTGGCCTATATTAAACTTGTTCATCAGGTTTTGTATTACACCACCTGATAAATTCTGAACAACAGGATTGTTGGTTAAATCGCCCCCCTGCTCTCCAAATAATTTCATTACGTCTTTAATGCCCCCAGAGGCAATCATTTGTTGCAGGCCACCAGTAATAGAGTTAGTGGTTTCTGCAATGGCAGCATCATTCTGCTCATTAGGTATAGCAGGGTTATTAATAATAGCATCACCCGCCTGCTCTTTAACAAGGTTTAATAAATTTTCTAACATAGTTGTAGTTTTTTAGTTGTAAGTAAGTTAGCTGTAAAGCCATAAAGGTTGCAGTAAGGTAGCATTATTTTTTTGTTGCCTTTCTTATGCAAGTGGGTAGTTTATGTAACTGGCCGTAGCGGTAATTATAAACATCGGTGCCTGTTGCAAACCCAAACAGTTTTGAGCATTGCTATGGGGGCACCCTTAACGGCAAAGCAATGCTCAGCAGTTGAAAGCTTATTTTTTTATGGCTGCAATTATTTCTTCTGCATGCTGTTTGTTTTTAGGGCGCAGAAAAATTTTTTCAATAATGCCTTTAGGGTTTACTATAAAAGTGGTGCGGTGCAGGCCCATATAATTACGGCCATACAATTGTTTCTCGCCCCAAACACCATATTTATCAATAATAGTGTGGGTGGGATCGGCAATTAAAGTAAAGGGCAAAGAAAATTTAGCTTCAAACTTTTTGTGCTTCTTTTCATCATCCGGGCTGATGCCTAAAATTTCAAAGCCTTCTTTTTTCAACAATGCATAATTATCCCGCAGGTTGCAGGCTTGTATGGTGCAGGTGGGGGTATCATCTTCGGGGTAAAAAAACAAAACCAGGTATTGCCCCTTGTATTGGGCAAGGCTGTGTTTGGTGCCGTTTTGATCAGTACCGGAAAAAGCAGGTGCTTTATCGCCTTCTTGCAAATGTGTGGGCATATGCTATCTTTTAAACTGGTAGGTTTGTTGGGTAATATTACCGGCCTCATCTGCCACGCTTACCACCAGGCTATGGTTGCCGGGCGGGCAATGCTCATCAAACGTATAAATAAAACTGCGGCCTTTATCGTTGGTAAAACAAATCCATTCACCATCCAGCTCGGCCCACCAGTTTTTATGTTTTTCTAAATTGTCTTTAACCGTAAAAATAATACGGCTGGCCTTACTCATATCTGCACCATTACTAAAACCAACGGGGGTAATAACAGGTGCTTGTTCATCAACCAGCAGTTGAAAGCTGCCAAAATCTCTGAAGCGGGCCGCCGCCCAACCATGCTGCCAGCTTACTTTTTCAACCGATTTTTTGGCACCGGCAAAACGTTGCATAACTGTTTTGTTTTGCTGGCTGGCCGTAAGTGTTGTATGGGGTTTAATGCGTACCAGTATAGAATCTTGCAATGGCACCGCCGCACTGCCAATGGTATGCATTGCAGAAACAGCCATGGCATTGGTATTGGCTGCCTTGCTGTAGTTGATGTGTACAGAATCGTACAGGCAGCGTTCTCCAATAAAAAACTCGCATTCGCTGCTTTCAAAACCATCCAGCATTAAAGGGTAAAATAAATTACCAGCTGGTTTGGCGGCAACAGCAACACCACCCTGGTACTGAATAGTAAAGTTGATGCTGCTTTCATTCAGTTCTGTATCATAAATGGTAATGCTGATGATATGAGGTTGCCCATCGCTGATGTCTAATACCCCGTTGCCATAGCGGGTATCGTAAATAGAATTTAGAAACCCGGGAAGTTCAGACAAGTGCTGCAAAAAGGGACCACCACTCGCTTTTGTTTTGTAGTCAATATGTGCATTCATATACCGGGTATCGCTATAGCTGATATCATCCATTCTGAAACCGGTTACCGGGTGATTATCCATCTTTATAATACCCTGAAAAATGCCGTTGGGGTTGGTAGAGCCGCTATGACTGTCGGTGGCGCCAACAGAAAAACTAACCAATGGTGCCGTTGTTTTATATACAGGCGCCGTTGTGGTAAAAACTGTTCCGGTTTTTTTTAAAGCAATGTATTGTGGTGCCTGCTCGTAGGTGCTGCGGGTGCGGTTGTAAATAGCAAGGCGTTTTACCACCGGGGAACTATTGTCTGCCAGCGGAAAACCAAAGAGTAGTGGGTTTACATTCACATCGGTAGCCGTGGTGCGGATTTCAAAATGCAGGTGGGGCGCTTGTGAGCCGCCGGTATTGCCACTGTTGGCAATAAAATCTCCTTTCTTAACCGGAAACAATTGGGGCGGCAGCTCTAAAAAAATAGCCCATGATTTTTTTAAATACTGTTGCTGTTTGATATATGCTTCCAGTGCCGGGTAAAATTTATTAAGATGGGCATACAGCGTGGTATAGCCATTGGGGTGGTTAATATAAATAGCACGCCCAAAACCTGCGGGTTCAATTTTAACACGGGCAATATAACCATCCGCAGCTGCGTAAACTGGCAGGTTTTCCCGCTGTTGGGTTTTAAGATCAAGCCCCATGTGGTAGTGGTTGGGGCGCAGTTCGCCAAAATTACCACTCAGGTCTATTGGTATTGCCAATGGGTTTCTGAAATAGCCGCTGGGGTAATTAATAGGTTTAAATAACTGTGCAGGTGCTGCATAAAATGCCAGACAGAAAAGAAGTAAAGTTGCCAGCCGCATGAAAAAATTGCCGTTTATAATTGAAGAAATAAAAAACAAAGCTAAAGGGTAACATCCAAAATAAATCGGTAGTCGTATAATTAGTATTGCACCAATGTTTATAACAATAGGGTTAAACCTGTAGACAACAATACCGTCAAAACCGGCAACGTTAATATTTTTAAAATACCCGCATTGTGGTATACTTTTTTTTCAACACAGGAACAGCTTTTGCTGTTATGTAATTGTCTTAATAAAAAGAATTAGAGAATGCGATAAATTTTACTTTATGAAAAAGCTGCAAAGAAACCTTCTCTTAAGTTTAGTAATGGCTGGCGCCACCATTGTAGGCTGGGTAAAAGGAACGGAAGCCAAACAAAAAATGGTTTACCGCTGGAAGATGAGCTTTGAAGAAAAAAGAGCCCTTGCAAAAAAACGCATGGAGCAGCGCCAGGGCCAGGTAATGCTGGATGATATAGAGTGGGCCGCTTACCACAACAACTAAAATGTTATAATACGTACTGTATAAACTCAGGCCTCCGCCCGGTGCGGAGGCTTTTTGTTTTTTGTATCCGGCAGTACGGCTACACCCAACATCGTTGCGTCGCACACTTGTGCTGAAGAATGTTCATGGTCAATGGTATTACTATAGTCTATTGGCCATTGACTATGAACATTCTTCAGATAAGTGTCCGCTTTTTAGGCGGAACGGCTGTTCATTAGCCTTACTACTGCTGGCTATCAAAAAAATTGCCCTTAGTGCATAAGTATTTTAAAATTTAACCGGCAAAATTGATGGCGCAACCTTACTTTTGCGCAATTTGTTTTTTCACGCCTAACTAATAAAAAAGAATGCCCAAAGACAATTCCATCAAATCGGTTTTAATTATTGGTTCTGGTCCCATTATAATTGGCCAGGCTTGTGAGTTTGATTACAGCGGCACCCAGGCTGCCCGCAGTTTAAGAGAAGAAGGTATTAAAGTGATTCTTATTAATAGTAACCCTGCCACCATTATGACAGACCCCATGATGGCCGACAGGGTTTATTTATTGCCATTAACCGTAGAAAGTATTGAGCAGATTTTAGAAGAAAACCAGATAGATGCCGTATTACCCACCATGGGTGGCCAAACGGCGCTTAACCTTGCTAAGGAAGCAGAAGACCTGGGTATTTGGGAAAAATACAATGTGCGCCTGATAGGGGTGGATATTAAAGCCATTGATAAAGCAGAGGACCGCGAAAAATTCAGACAGTGGATGATTCAAATGGGAGTGCCGGTGGCCCGTGCTAAAACGGCTAACTCATTTTTAGAAGGTAAAGAATTTGCACAGGAAATAGGTTTTCCGCTGGTAATTCGCCCGTCTTTTACACTGGGCGGAACAGGCGGTGGTTTTGTACACGATAAAGATGATTTGGATGAGGCACTGAACCGTGGTTTGCAGGCATCTCCTATACACGAGGTGCTGGTAGAACAAGCGGTGCTGGGTTGGAAAGAATATGAGCTGGAACTGCTGCGGGATGCGAATGATAATGTAGTTATTATTTGTACCGTAGAAAATTTTGACCCCATGGGTGTACACACCGGTGATTCTATTACCGTGGCGCCGGCCATGACGCTTAGTGATACCGGTTTTCAGCTGATGCGGAATACAGCTATTAACATGATGCGTGACCTGGGCAATTTTGCCGGTGGCTGTAACGTGCAGTTTGCTATGAACCCCGATAATGAAGAAATTATTGCTATTGAAATTAACCCAAGGGTAAGCCGTTCATCGGCACTGGCATCTAAAGCTACCGGTTACCCCATTGCAAAAATAGCGGCCAAACTGGCTATTGGTTATTATCTGGATGAGCTGGAAAACCAGATTACCGGAAGCACATCAGCCTACTTTGAGCCGGCATTAGATTATGTAATTGTAAAAGTGCCCCGCTGGAACTTTGATAAATTTAAAGGAGCCAACGATACGCTTGGCTTGCAAATGAAAAGTGTGGGTGAGGTAATGGCTATTGGCCGCAGCTTTACTGAGGCGGTGCAAAAAGCCTGTCAGAGTTTAGAGAATAACGCCGTGGGTCTTGGTTACTATGGCAAAAGCCAGATGCATGCAGAAGAACTGATTGAATATTTAAAAACACCCAAGTGGGATAGGCTGTTTCGCATTAAAGATGCGTTGATGCTGGGCGTTTCTGTAAGCACCATTTCTAAAGCTACTAATGGTATTGACCGCTGGTTTTTAAACCAGATAAAACTGATATGTGATCTTGAAAAAGAAATAGCCAGATACAAACTGGATAGTCTGCCATTGGATTTATTAGAAAAGGCCAAGCGCCATGGCTTCAGCGATGAGCAGATTGCCCGTATTATGGGCGATGGCACCGAAGAAAAAGTATATGAAAAAAGAAAAGCTGCCGGCATAACCCGTGTTTATAAAATGGTAGATACCTGCAGTGCAGAGTTTGAAGCAAAAACACCCTACTTCTATTCTACTTTTGAAAACAGCGGCAATAATGAAAGCAAACGAAGCGATAAAAAGAAGATTATAGTACTGGGCAGCGGTCCCAACCGCATCGGCCAGGGTATTGAATTTGATTATTGCTGTGTGCATGGTTTGCTGGCTATTAAAGAATGTGGTTTTGAAGCCATCATGGTAAACTGCAACCCCGAAACAGTGAGTACCGATTTTGACATGGCCGATAAACTTTATTTTGAACCCGTTTACTGGGAGCATCTTTGGGAGATTATTGAACACGAGCAGCCCGAAGGTGTAATTGTACAGCTAGGCGGACAAACAGCCTTGAAATTAGCCGAGCGTTTACACGAGAAAGGCATTAAAATCATAGGCACTTCTTATGACAGTATGGATATTGCTGAAGACCGCGGCCGCTTTAGCGATATGCTGAAGGAATTACAAATACCTTACCCCGATTACGGAACGGCTTACGATGTGGAAGAAGCCATACAGGTGGCCAACCGCGTGGGTTACCCCGTGCTGGTGCGCCCCAGTTATGTATTGGGCGGACAGCGCATGCGCATTGTAATTAATGATGAAGAGGTTGAAAAAGCCGTGGTAAGTTTGCTGAAGCATATACCCGGCAATAAAATTTTAATTGATCATTTCTTAGACCGCTGCCAGGAAGCTGAAATAGACGCCATTTTTGATGGCACCAATTTTCATGTAATGGGTGTAATGGAGCATATTGAACCCGCCGGCATACACAGTGGAGATAGTAATGCCGTATTGCCCGCATTTAACCTTACTCCATTAGTGGTTACTACCATGGAGCATTATGCAGAAAAAATTGCAAGAGCCTTAAATATTAAAGGCCTCATCAATATACAGTTTGCCATTAAAGATGGTAAAGTGTTTGTAATTGAAGCCAACCCCCGCGCCAGCCGCACCACACCATTTATTGCCAAGGCCTACCAGATACCGTATTTAAATGTAGCCACCAAAGTAATGATGGGTACACATACTTTAAAAGACTTTAAGTTTGAAAAGAAACTGAAAGGGTTTGCCATTAAAGAACCGGTGTTCAGCTTTAATAAATTTCCGGGGGTTAATAAAGAGTTGGGCCCCGAAATGAAAAGTACCGGTGAAGCCATCCGCTTTATTAAAGACCTCAGAGATCCTTACTTCCGCCAGTTGTATAAAGACAGAAGTATGTATTTAAGTAAATAATACCAGCAAGTAGAGCCACCCAAAAGGTGGCTCTCTTTTTTTTGGGGCTCTCCGTAAGAGTGGCGCCCCTAAAAAAGAAAAGGTATGTTACCGGCATTTGTATTTCAATTAAACATCGTTGCGTCGCACACTTGTGCAGGTGTACTATTAGCAAAAAAATACAGTGATTTATAACAGAGAGAGCCACTTTTTAAAGTGGCTCTCTCAACATGCTTCATTTATATTCAACCGATGAACGGATTGCGACGCAACGGTGCCGCTATGAAACACTGCGGCTGGTATTTTAATCTCTGTAATTTAATGCGGGTTTGCGGTTGCCCAACAGCGCTTCATATTTATAGGTTCCCACTGCTTTTACGTGTTCTTCTTTAGCGGTTTTAATAAGGTTGGTATTGGTAAAACAATCTATGGCCGTTAATGCCATGGTTTTTGCGGCCACCATCATGCCCTTGGTACCTATTTCAGTGCCACCGCAGGCAACGGCCTGCCAGCTGTGTGCGGGTGTGCCGGGTACCCAGGTGGCTGCACGCAAGCCCACAGTGGGTACTGCATAACTTACATCGCCCACATCAGTAGAGCCACCACCGGCATCCATTTCTATTTTAAGAGGTTTAACCGTGGCGGCACTTTCAATAGCGGGTGCGGTATAGGTAAAACTGCTTTGTATTTTTTTGGCAAACTCAATTTCGGCAGGTGTGTAGTTTACGCCGCCTACTTTATCCAGGTTTTTTTGCATGGCATCGGCCAGGCTGCGGTTCAATAACAAATCATGCGTGCCACCAATAATTTCATATTCCATTTTTGTTTCGGTACCCATGGCAGCAGCTTCTGCGGTTTTAACCACCCGGCTGAAGATAGATTTTACCTGGTCTCTTTTGGGGTGGCGTACATAGTAATACACTTCAGCATAATCTGGCACCACATTGGGGGCTTTGCCACCGTTTGTAATTACATAGTGTATGCGGGTTTCTTGCGGCACATGTTCCCGCATCATATTAACCATATAGTCCATGGCTTCTACGGCATCTAAAGCAGAGCGGCCGCGGTCTGGCGCACCGGCAGCATGTGCCGATAAACCTTTAAACCTGAATTTAGCAGAACTGTTTGCCAATGCACTGGTCATGGTTACCCCATTTTCTGCACCGGGGTGCCAGTGTATAACCACATCCACATCTTTAAACAATCCGGCACGTACCATATATACTTTGCCGCTACCACCTTCTTCTGCCGGGGTACCATATACTTTAATAGTGCCGCTAAGTTTTTTTTGTGCTATCAATTCTTTTATGGCAATGCCAGCTGCAACAGATGCAGTACCAAATAAATGATGGCCGCAACCATGCCCGGCATCTTTACCGGCTGTGTTTTTTTCAGGTGTGGCGGTTTGAGAAAGACCGGGCAAGGCATCAAACTCTGCCAGTATGCCAATAACCGGTTGCCCGCTGCCGTAGGTGGCAACAAAAGCAGTGGGTATATCGGCTACGCCAGCTTCAACGGTAAAACCGGCATCTTTTAAATTTTGCTGGTGCAAGGCACTGCTTTTAACTTCTTTGTAGCCCACTTCTGCATAATCCCAAATGGTAAGGGCAACATCTTTATACTTGTTATAATTGGCCTGCAGGTATTGCAGGCTTTCGTCTTTTAATTTATCGGCCGGGTTAACAGCCGGTTTTTTTTGTGCCCAGCAAAAAGAGCTTATCAGCAGGGCGGCTGCCACTAATTGTTTTCTCATAAATAAATTGCGGTTTTGGTTCTAAATGATGCCTGAATTTAAGGCATTATTGGTCAACAAAATTTCAATTTAGTTTCAGCGGTTTTTTGTAATCTTTGCAGCACTAAAAACTAGCAACATGAATTTTCCAGAGAACCTGCGTTACACAAAAGATCATGAATGGATTTTATTAGAAGGCACAACCGCTACTATTGGTATTACCGATTTTGCACAAGGCGAATTGGGTGATATTGTTTATGTAGAAGTAGAAACAGTGGGTAAAAGCCTGGGTGCCGAAGAAGTATTTGGCACGGTAGAAGCAGTGAAAACGGTAAGCGATTTGTTTTTACCGGTTGCGGGTACCATTCTGGAGCTGAACCCAGCATTGGCCAACCAGCCTGAACTGGTAAACAGCGATCCCTATGGAGAAGGCTGGATGATTAAAATGACCGTAAACAACCCGGCAGATGTGGCTGCCCTGATGGATGCCGCGGCTTATAATAACCTGGTTGGTTAAATCTATTTTTAAAAATATAACGTACATATGAAAGAGTGGTTTTAAAGCCACTCTTTTTACTATACACAAACCACCACCTTTGCCAACTGCTGTAACATATACAGAACATGAGCTGGTTACTTTGCTTAAGCAAAGAGACCAGCAGGCGTTCAATTACTTGTACGATCATTACAGTGCAGCATTGTACACCGTAATTTTGCAGGTGGTGAAGCTGAGAGAACAGGCAGATGATACCTTACAGGAAGCTTTTGTAAACATCTGGCGTAAAATAGACAGTTACGATAGCAGTAAGGGGCGCCTTTTTACCTGGATGCTGAACGTGTGCCGCAACCTGGCAATAGACGCTATCCGGTCAAAAGGCTTTCAGCAGGCAGCACGTAACCAGCAAATGCCAGAAGACGATTTTTTTGATAAGGCTGGCGCTACAACAGCATTAAATGTTGACAGTGTAGGAATAAAAAAAGCAGTTGAAAAACTAAAACCAGAACACCGGGTTTTAATAGATTTAGCCTACTTTAAAGGCTATACACATGAAGAAATAGCAGGTATTGAAAATTTGCCATTAGGCACCGTAAAAACAAGAATAAGAAGTGCATTAACACAATTAAGAACACAACTATCGTGAATATACAGGAATACATAGCAAGCGGTAAACTGGAAGCCTGTGTGCTGGGAATAGCCAGCGAACAGGAGCTGCAGGAACTGGAGCAACTTTGCCAAAACTACCCTGGGGTAAAAGCGGCAAAAGAAGCTTTTGAACTGCAACTGGAAGCCAATGCTATGGCAAACGCCATTCCTGCACCCGCACACCTTAAAGAAAAAATATGGCAACAGTTAGATGCACCGGCAAAACAACCCGCTGTTGTAAAAAGCTTTGGCTTTTATAAATATGCCGCTGCTGCAGCAGTTATATTACTCATCAGCAGTGTGGGGCTTAACTGGTATTTCTACAACAAATACCAAAAATCATTAGATCAGTACAACAGCCTTTATGCAAGCACCCAGCAACTGGCAAAAGACAATCAGGCCAAACAAACCCAATTAAGCCAATATGAAAGCACCATTCAATTGTTAAGCAATCCTGCCTATGTTCCGGTACCATTAAATGGTCAGCCAGTTGCACCCAATAGTCTTGCAACGGTTTATTGGAACAGGCAAACTGCCGAAGTTTTTCTACTCTCCAATAATTTACCAGTGCCTGCCGCAGATATGCAATACCAGTTATGGGCAATTGTAGACGGAAGGCCTGTTGATGCCGGTTTTATAGAAAACACCAATGGTAACGCAGTGGTAAAATGTAAAAATATTTCTGCCGCACAAGCCTTTGCCATTACTTTAGAAAAGAAAGGCCGTACCGATATTACAACACCGCAAGGGGCTATTCATGTATTGGGTAAAATTTAGGTAACCAGCATTTGTTTTTCATAGCGGCACCGTTGCGTCGCACACATCATCAGCAGTACAATTTTTAAGCATACCGTAAATAAGTTAGCTTTACCAAAAAAAACAATGCTCAATAAAATATTGGGTAAACTATTCATTCCCATTGTTTGGACGATTATTGTACAAGTACTGCTCTGTCTCCCCGGATCCGCCCTTCCAGATGTACAGTTATGGAATATTCCCCAGTTTGATAAAATAGCCCATGTTATCATTTTTGGGGCTTTTGTTGGTTTTTGGTCGTACTACTTTTTTTTAAAAAATTTTTCTGCCAGCCGCCTAAAAAAAATACTTTTTGGGGTTTATTTAGCCGCCATAGTTAACGGTATCGTTATGGAGTTTGTGCAGGTAAACTTTATTCCAAACCGCAGTTTTGATGAAGGAGATATAATTGCCAACCTTATTGCTGCGGGCATTGCTTATGGTATTTGTAATATTAAGCTGCTGAAAACCAGTTAGTAAAAATAAAATGGCCCTTGTAGAAACAAGGGCCGTAACCAAAACTAACTGCTTATGAGAAAATTGACTGCTTATGTGAGAGAGTCTTTATAAAAGACCTTCATATTATATAACGCAAAATAAAGGCCAATAGTGTGATTGTTTTTGTTAATAAACCTATAAACCTCTTTTTGCCCCTTTTTTAAGAACCGTTGTTACACAAAAATACGCACTGCAATTGGCAACAGACGTCAACAAAATGTTATTACTTAACCGGTGTAGATAGATACCGGTATTACTGGTACTAATGGTAAATACAATGTACAGACAGCATTAACAACCGGCAATTATATTTTCAATTACTAAAGATAAACCCGTAACAGAGGGTGCATTAAAATATAAAGCCCCGCAAGGCGGGGCTTTAAAAGGGTTACAGCTTAAGGTTATTTGGTTATGTCAAATCTTGAAAACAAAACTTTATCGCCTTTAATAGTCTCACTCAGGTAAATAACATAATTACCCAGGCGTAAAGAAAACTTATCAGGCATCAGGTAAAACTTCCTTTTTTCATCTTCACCCAATGTTTTAAAGTCACTGGCTTTACCACTGGCCACATCAATTTCTCCATATTCAATTGAGTATAGCGGAGTAAAAGAGGTGGTGTAGGTGGTGGTTTGCACACCAGTAAAGAAATTAAAATCAGTGTCAATATCCGTATCTGTATCAATGGCTTTGCACATACTAATCATCCAGTAAATTTTTTGATGATTTACGGATTCAATTAAGGTTGAGCTTGCAGGTACCATGTTGGGGGTAATGCCGCTGCTAAACATGCCCATATATTTTTTCTGATCCAGTTCCAGCCCATAATTGCGTACAAATTTTCCGGTGCCATCAAACTGCAGCAGAAACAGGCCTTTGTATAAACGGGTACCTTTATTTCTGCCAATGCCATCTAATTTAAAATCCTGACCGCTCACGAAGATTGAGCCATCGTTCAACACACTCACCCCGGTAGTTACAAAACGCTTGCCATCAAACTCCACTTCTTTTTTCTGGCCTGCAGGCTTCACATTGTTCTTATTAATTTCATCAATAGAAGGAGAAGCAACAAAGATAGTTTGATTGTTTACCCTTGCTATCTGAAAATTGGTGTACTTCATATCATCCAATCTGGCATCAATCTGGTCTTGCGTGGCCTGGGCTGCTTCTGTAAAATTGAACATGCTTTTTTTAGCATCACCTTCTTCATCTGAAGTGGTGGCTAAAACAGGTCCTTTAAATATCTCGTTAGAGTTTTTGTCTTTGCCAATACCCGGGCCATACATATACACTTTACCATCTTTTTGATAAGCACCTAATATACGCCAGCCTGCAACGGGTACTTCAAAATCTACCTTTTCTTTTAAGGTGCCATTGGGGCTGTAGCGGAAATAAGTATAAGCACGGGGGTTGCCTTCTACCTTGCCCATGCCGGGGCCACCCTGCGGGGCAAATACAATAATCCAATCACGGGGGCTGTCATCATTATTGGCCGGATCATCATCAGCCAGAGGCTCAGAAAATACAGGTGCTTTGGCTTTAGGAAATTCAATAGCATCTTTAACCGTAACATTAATCTGGTCATCTACCTGCAGTATCTGGTATTTTAAATAAGACTTACCAACATCATTCCCTTCTTTTAAACCCGCCACTACCAGCATATAACCGGCCGGGTCGTTTTCATAGTATCCCCCTCTGAAAAGGTAACGGGCTCCGCTGGCCTCATCTTTAGGTTTTACTTTATCTCCCAGTTTTACTTTTTTAGCATAGCCACCGCGCAGCCAGCTCCATTTATAACTCACTTTCTTTTCTCTAAACACCATCTCGCCTTTAAAATTGCTTCTAACATAAATGCTTTTGCTTTCATAAGTCTCTCCTTTGTACTTAAACCATTTGTGTTTCTTTTTTACTTTTTCCAGTTCCTCTTCTTCCTTCAGGGTGTTTTTTAAGTTCAGGTCTTTATCAAAAGTGTAGGTTTCTGTAATAATTTTTGAGCTGGGCGATTTAAGCACAAAAATTAAGTCAAACGTACTGTTATCGGGGTTGGCTTGTATAGCACCCAGGTAACCTTTGCGTGCTTTGCGGGATATATCGTGCCCCTTTTCCAGCACATCTAACTGGGCTTGCAAAGCCACCACAAACAGTAAACAGTGTAGCAGCAAAATTATTTTTTTCATGTGTGTTTATTTATGGCTGCTAAACTATTGGTAACACACACGCAAAAAAATACCGTGCAGACAGTATTTTTTAAAATAGCCCGGCCTTGTTTTGCCGCTGAAGGGTGCGACGCAACAGTGCTGAAGCAGCTTGCTGCAGCTGGTAACATACCTATTTTTTATAGTACTGGCAGCAATCCCCAACATTTGGGAGCAGGGCAGTTTAGAAACTTTGGGGTTGCGTAGCAAGCACCTGGGCAGTAGATTTGTAGTGCAGCTGTTTAAAATGCTGTCAGGTATGCCACTTCACCCATTAGTACAGGTATTGCGCAGAAATGCAGCCAGCTTTCATCCGGTGTTGTTGTTTAATGAAAACAAAGACAAATTGGTTGCTATGAATTTTACAGCAACCAATACCCATTTAACAGAAACGGTAGTGAACGATACGGATTTGTTTTGCAGGTATATTGATGATACGTTAAAAAATGCCGGAGCTGTTTATGGCATGGGCGGTTATAATGAATTAAGAACTGTTTACAGCCGCAGTAATTTGTTTGCCGGTAATGGTGCCAATGCAGAGCCACGCCGCTTGCACCTGGGTACAGATATTTGGGGCGCCGCAAATACACCGGTTTATGCCTTTATGGGCGGCATGGTGCATAGTTTTGCTTTTAATGATAACTATGGAGATTATGGTGCCACCCTTATTTTACTGCACCAGCTGGAGGGTATTTCTTTTTATACACTATACGGACATATCAGTTTAAAAAACATTAGCACATTAGCAGCAGGACAATATGTAAGCAGGGGAGATTGCATAGCAAATTTTGGTGCAGTGCATGAAAACGGGCATTGGCCGCCGCACCTGCATTTTCAGGTTATTGCAGATATAGAATTGAAAGAAGGCGATTACCCCGGGGTTTGTAAATTTTCTGAAAAAGAAAAATACCTTGATAATTGCCCCGACCCTGATTTGATTTTACAACTGAACCGGTTTATGGCTAAATAAAACCCAGATGCTGGTGTTGTTTGCCTAACACCGCCACATCGTTTGCACCTAACCATTTATTAAGTACGGTGGCATACACGTTTTTAAAATCTACTGTATGCTTTAAATCGCCTTCGTCTAAGTTGGCCAGATCGGGCATGGCATTTAATATGCCTTTTTGCTGCAGGCCACCACTTACAAAAAACATATTGTTGGCTGTGCCATGGTCGGTGCCGCCGCTGGCGTTTTGTTTAACACGGCGGCCAAACTCGCTAAAGGTCATTAACAACACATCATTAAAGCGGTTATTATTTTTAAGGTCGGTTACAAATGCTTTTACCGCATCATTCATTTCTTTAAACAGGCGTTTTTGTTGTCCATCCTGCGCCACATGCGTATCAAAACTGCCCAAAGAAACATAGTATACTTTGGTGTTGATATCTGAGAAAATTAAAGAAGCAATGGTTTTAAAACTTTGTCCCAGCCCGGTGGTTGGGTAGGTGGTGGTGGTTGGGCGCAACTTACTCTGGTTAAAAATATAATCTGCACTGCTGAGGGTTTCTGCCATGGTTTTATACAGGTAATCGGCCGCGGCATCATCGCCTTTTTGGTGTTGTGCCAACAGGTCTTTATAATATTTTTCGTGGCTGGTGGTGTACAGTCGCTTGGGGTCTTTTAAAGCCAACCCGTTTATATTTTCTCCTTTTAAAGCCAGGCTTAATACATCATCTATTTCTAATGCCTGTGTGGGTTTATCGCAGCCACTGCATTGCGCATCTAGGTAGCGACCCAGCCATCCATTATTTACATATTCATTACTATTGCTGGCAGTATGCCATATATCCATACTTCTGAAATGAGAACGATCTGGGTTGGGATAACCCACGCTGTTTAATATACCCAGGCTGCCATCAGCAAAAAGATCGCTAAAGGCAGTAAGCGCCGGGTTAATGCCCACATCATCTGTAAGCCGCAAGGCTTCTTCTTTTTTAATGCCCAGGCGTGGCCGGGCACTATAATATAAATCGTTACGGTATGGAATAACGGTGTTTAACCCATCGTTACCACCGCTTAATTGCAACACCACCAAAACTTTATTGCCGGGTGGCACCAACTGGCCGCTTTCAAAAGCTTTTAAAAATTTTGGCAGCATCATAGATGCGGTAGCCAATGAACCCAATTGTAAAAATTCTTTGCGTTTAATATTCATATACCCTATAGTTTAACACAACTGATACTCAGGTGTGCACATTAATTGAATGGTGGTTGTTTTAATAAAGCTTTCCCGGCCGCTGGCATCTGTATAGTATTTTAAGGTATTGCTGTTAATGCCCTTGCTGTCATTAAACAGTATGGCCGTTATAGAAGCGGCTAATTTTTCCCGCGGTATACTTTCGTAATAAGTAAGGTAGTTAGCCCAATCTATTTTTGCCTGAATCTGTTTGCCTGCAGCCGCAGAAAAACTCTTCATTTTTAAAGGAGCTTCTTTCATACCCATCATCTGGTCGTCATCGTCTTTGGGTTTAACAGCAAAACTATCGCCGGCATATATTAGTTGGGGTATCCGCAGCCGCATCATTAAAGTGCTGCTGTCAATCCATGTTTTGCCACCGGGCCAGCCGGCCACATTGGGCGGATAAAATAACAACTGACCCAACAGCCGCTGTAATAATAACAAGGCCTCTTCATTGGCTATTTCCATGGGTAATATACGTTGCACCCCCACCATTAGTTCTACCGGAGATTTAATACGGTTACCCATATTTTTTTCATCGTAAAACCAGGTGCTGGTAAAAATATCTGTAACCAATGCCTGTATATTATAATTGCTTTGAAAGAAACGATTGCCCAGCCAGTTTACTTTTTCATCATCTGCCACATCATTCACAAAAAAACGATACATTTTTTTGGCAATAAACCGGGCGGTTTGTGGCTGTGCTAACAAAATGTCCAATACTTCATCTCCGGTAAAATTGCCCGTTTTGCCCAATACGGTTTTAGTACCCGCATCGTGCTGGTTTTTACGAAAAACAAATTCTCCGTTAATGCCGGCGCCCCATCCTGTAAAAGCACGGGCGGCTTCCTTAACATCGTCTTCTGTATAATGGCCGCGGCCCAGCGTAAACAATTCCATCACCTCACGGGCAAAATTTTCATTGGGGTGGCCTTTGCGGTTTTGGTTATTGTTTAAAAAATTAATCATGGCAGCACTCTTACTCACTTCTTTCAGTAAATCTGCAAAGCTGCCCAGGGCATTGCGGCGCACCACATCTAACAACTGCTGCTGAAAAAATATATTTAATGCCCGGCAGGCAAAATGCCCGTGCCAGAACAGGGATAGTTTTTCACGCAGTTGCTGGTTGCTGTTTACCATTTGCCCCAGCCAGGTAAGGTTTAAGCTTTTAATATCCTGCTGGCTTTGCTGCCTGAACTTTCTTTTCTCTTCTTCTGTTAAATCTTTTTTCTGTTGCTTACCCACATCATCTACCCCCATTACCAAACCTTTCAGGTAATTATCGGCCACATCTATATAAGCCGGAGTTTTTTTACTGCTCTTTAATAAAGCATCAAAATATGCTTTGGGGTTTGCATTGCTTATTTGAGAAAGTTCTTCAGCGGCAGGCCCAAACCCTGCACGCCACAGCAAGTGAATATTTTTTTGCTGATTGCTTGTTGCCATTTTCCCTGGTTTTGCGTTGTGACTGGTATTGAAACGTTAAGTTTAAAACTAAATTTTAGTAAACAACCATAGTGCTTGTTTTATACATAACCGGTAAGCAGTCATTACAATTAAAGCTAATTTTTTGTTACCGGCAGTAAAACACTATTCAGCATCGTTGCGTCGCACACTTGTACGGTAGCGGTTAATAGACCATAGTCTACAGTCAATGGTATTACTATTGGCTATTGACCATGAACATTCTTCTGCACAAGTGTGCGACGCAACAATGTCTAATAGCATTCCAAAAGTTGGTAAACAAATTATAAAAAATGCTTTTATAAGATTGATGCTAAGGCAATTGGTGATTTTTGGTAGAAGGCCTATAGAAAAAAAACGAACTGATTACTAGTATTTGGTGCAGAACTAGATAATTTGAAATAGGGTTGCAATAATAGCTGTTAGTTTTTATGGGCAGGATGCGGGCAATTAATAAATTTAGTCATTCACATTATTTATAACTAAAACCAATCTTGAGGTATGAAAAAACTACTCGGCTCATTTGTGTTGGGCATGCTTGTATTAAGTTCTTGTAAAAAAGCTGCAATTACAGATGCAGAACAATTAGACCAGGATGTTGCAACCGCAGTTTCTCAAAGAAGCTGTACTTCTATGGATCATTTACAGGATCAGTTAGCAGAAGATCCTTCGCTGCAATCTAAAATGGACGCTATTGATGATTTAACCCGCAAAGTAGAACGCGGTTTAGTGCCCATGCGTTTATTAGCAGATGGTACCATTGAAATTCCGGTGGTATTTAATGTGCTGTATCGCACAGCTGCTGAGAATGTTTCTTTAGCACAACTACAGTCTCAGATTGATGTATTAAATGAAGATTACAGTGGCACCAATGCAGATTATAATGCCAGCAACCCTTACAACAGCGTAAAGGCCGGCGATATTAAAGTGCGTTTTGTATTAGATCAGGTAATTAGAAAAAGTACCACTAAAACCAGTTGGACAACTAACGATGCTATGAAAAAAAGCAATCGTGGTGGTCTTAACCCAACCAGCCCCACTACCAAGTTAAATATTTGGGTATGTAATATGGGCGGTGGCATTTTAGGATATGCCCAGTTTCCGGGAGGCAGCTCAACAACAGATGGTGTTGTATTAGATAATAATGCTACTGGCAGAACTGGTACAGCAGCAGCTCCATTTAACTTAGGCCGCACTGCCACACACGAAGTGGGCCATTGGTTAAACCTGCGCCATATTTGGGGTGATGCTACCTGCGGCAACGACCAGGTGGGTGACACTCCATTACACAATACTGCTAACTATGGTTGCCCTGCAGCAGGTCACAGAAGTACTTGCACAGGTACCCCATTAGAAATGACCATGAACTATATGGACTATACAGACGATGCTTGTATGTATATGTTTAGTGCAGGTCAGAAAACACGTATGCTGGCAACATTTAATGTTGGCGGTGGCCGTACAACTTTTGCACAATAATTTATAGGCATTAATTTTTTAAAGGGCTGCCATGGCAGCCCTTTATTTTTTTAATGAGTATGGTGTGGTTATTGTTACCACCTGTTTGATAACTTTGATTGCATGAAGCGTTGTTTGTTTTTTAGTTTTTTAATAGTTGTTTGTCTGCGGTTGCAGGCACAAGCGGTGGCTGTTGAGCAATGGCGGGAACATCTTTCATTTAACCAGGCACGCAGTTTAGCCGTGTTGGGTAATAATTTGTTTTGTACCGTGCCAGCTGCTGTATTTAGTGTGGATGCGGATAATGAAGTGCAGCGCTACCATAAAATAAATCTGCTGAATGATGTGGGTGTGCAAACTATTGCCGCCGATGGAGCAAGCGGACAATTAGTTATTGCTTATAATAACAGTAATATTGATATACTAAAAGGCAACAAGGTATTTAATATTGCTGCCATAAAAAATGCCGCGGTTAGTGGCGATAAAACTATTTATTCTTTTTACATAAAGGGCGATAAAGCCTATGCCGCAGCCGGCATTGGTATTTATGTAATTGACCTTACCCGCTACGAGGTAAGTAATACATTTATTATTGGCGCCACCGGTAATACAGTTAAAGTAAATACGGTAGCAGCCGATGATAATTTTTTATATGCTGCCACCACAGAAGGCTTAAAGAAAGTAGCAGTTAACGGCACCAACCAGGCCGATTATAAAAACTGGCAACTGGTTAGTGGTGCCAATGGTTTACAAGCCGGGGCTGTTGCTGCAGTGCTGCTTAACAATAATAAAGTAATTGCCCAAAGAGCCGATTCGCTGTTTATTTTAAATAATAATAACTGGCAGCCATTATATGCTGATGGCTGGCGTATTATTAATGTTACTTCATCTGCCGGTAAAATTGTTTTGTGTCAGCAAAGAGGGATTAATTACCGTGTTGCAGTTATTAATAATAACGGTTTAGTAGAAAGTATTGTGCAAGACCCTAAAATTGCCGCGCCGCAACAAGCGGTTTTTTTTAATAGTAGTTTATGGCTGGCAGATGCTGTTAACGGACTACTTTCTGTAAATGGCAGCAGTGTTACTGCACTGCAGCCAAACAGCCCGGCTGGTAAAGTACTGGGTGGGCTAACAATGAAGCAGGAAGTGTTATGGGCTGCGTCGGGTACGGTTACTGCAAATTTTACCAATACATTTAATGGCACAGGCATTTACCAACTGGCAAATAATGAATGGAGAAATATTAATGCAGCCACGCTGACTGCTATGGATAGTTTGTATGATATAAATACAGTAGCCATAGACCCGTCAGATGCTTCTGTTTGGGCCGGCTCTTTTGGCGGAGGGTTGTTCAATATAAAAACCAACAACACCATTCAGGTATTTAAGCAAAACAGTTTTATTGAACCATCGTTGGGCAACCCATTGTTTTACAGAATTGCAGGTCTGGCTTTTGATAACAGTAGCAATTTATGGATCAGTAATTATGGCGCTGCCAATAATCTGGTGGTTCGAAAAGCAGATGGCAGCTGGAAAAAAATTGCAGTACCGTATGCATTAACAGAAAACGCCGTGGCACAAATAGTAACAGACGATTTTAACCAGGTATGGATACGTTCTCCCAAAAACAACGGATTGATTTGTTATAGCAGTGGCAGCTCAATAGATAA
>JANRMC010000107.1:0-12686 GCA_033761915.1 Flavihumibacter sp. | reverse complement strand
TGTTGCGGGTGCCGTGGCACCGGTCCAAACATAAACATCATAAGAAGTAGCTGTAGCCGCAGCTGCCCAGGTTAAAGCAGCCGTATTGTAAGTAGCAATAGTAGCCGCATTAGCCGGACTGGTATTGTTGGTACAATTGGGCACAGGTGGTACCGCTGTTGTAAAGCTGGTGGCATTGGTGGCACAACCCGTGGCACTGCCGCCGGTATTCTTAGGCACCACATACCAGTTGTAAACAGTAGCTGCATTTAAACCGGTAGCATTGTAAGAAGTGGTGGTAATATTAGCAACGGTAGGTGTAGTGGGTGCAGTGGCACCAGTCCACAGATAAAGATCATAAGTGGTAGCGGTAGCAGCAGCATTCCAAACAAGCGAAGCTGATGTTGGATTAGCTACCGTTGTATTATTAACCGGGCTGCTGTTAGTGGCACAGGCTGGTGGTAAAGGCGCGGTGGTAAAAGTGGCTTGATTAGCACTGCAGCCCGTAGCACTGCCGTTGGCATTTTTAGGTACCACATACCAACGGTAGAGGGTGTTTGCCACAAGACCGGTAGCATTGTAAGAAGTGGTGGTAATATTAGCAACGGTAGGTGTAGTGGGTGCGGTAGCACCGGTCCACAGATAAAGATCATAGGCGGTAGCGGTGGCAGCAGCATTCCAAACGAGCGCAGCCGTGGTTGAAGTACCAATTGTGCTGCCTGTGGTTGGACTGGTGTTGGTAGCACAACCTGGTGGTACGCTGGTGCCTGTAGTTGGATACAGTTGAAGTTTTGGAATGATTTCTTTTACTACAGAAGGGCTGCTCCAAAACAATTGCAGGGTGGCACCACCTGTTCTGTCATAATATTCAACGGTGATATTATATTTTACATTGGCAGTAAGTGCAATCGTACCGCTGTTTTCTGTAGCTCCGTGGTCTGTCCAGTTATTTACTAACTGTTGACCATTTACCCACAATCTAACACCGTCATCACTGTTGGTATAGAAGCGGTAGGTTTCAGAAAATTGGGGTTGTACTTGTCCGGTCCACCGTACAGAGAAATTATCGCTGTTAACAGTGCCACTTGCCGGAGAGCTGTTACCCCATGCAAAGTTTACAGGTCCATCTGTACGTGTAAGTACTATTGGAGCAGTTAATGTGGTATTATTATAATAATCGCCTTTAAGACCGGTACCTGTACCTGCAACAGGTGGGCAGATTGGTGAAATTACAGCAGGGTTTTGAGACCAGTCGGACCATGCCGATGTGCTGGTACGTTTAAATCTGGCACGGTAAGTACCAAAGCTGGTTACCGTTATTTCATTGGTGGTTGCGCCGGGTATTGTATTATTATCTTTTTGCCATTCGTATTCTGCAAAGCCTGCGGTTAATCCCAGCTTTGCATTCACTGGCGAGTCTGGGCAGAAATATTTTTTATTGAAGAATACAAGTGGGTTTGCCTTATGCGATGAATTCCATTCGGGTACAAGGCGGGGTTCTGCCCACTGATCGTACCACATAAAATGCCCAAGCGTGGGAAATAAACTACCTATAATACTACCTCCCTGGTTTTTATAAGCATTAATATAAGATTCAACTGCACCGGGCGTTGGATTACCATCCACACCGCCATAACCCACCCACATGGGCACATGTATGTTACCGGGGATGCCGCTGATTAAAAAATCTATAAAAGAAGGGGCACTGGGTATAGACTTTGCAACCCGTTGTGGAAATTGTTTGGTGTAATCTGCTGCTGCAAAACCTCCGATTGATAAACCCATAGAAATTACTTTATCTGGATCCAGTTTGCAGTATTTGGCCAATGAGTCCATTACATTGTTCATTGGTATAAACTGTAAATAGGTATCCCAACCTACTCTTGGGCTTTGAGGAAAGAGCAGGAAACCATCAAACTCATTATTATCAATTTTGCCGGCAAACTGTTGTGCACCGTGTATTAATTGGTGCTCATTGTCGCGTATATTAGTATTGGCTTCTCCGCCACCATGCCAGAAAATAATAACCGGATATTTTTTTCCATCATTAACATTGTGCTGGTAATTTTTTGGAAAACGAACTCTGAATGGAAGATTACCGATAATATAACATTTGAACTTATCCGTGTTCCAACTCATACGAACGGTTCTTACCCATTTGGCTATTTGCCCGGATGCAGGAGCGTTTGGATTGGTAACAGAACCAGCTGGTGAGCCAGAGTTGTAGGTGTAGACTACATCATTCGGATCGAAAATGTTTGGCTGCGCCTGAATACTTAATACACTTAGTGCTATTGCAATGGCAATAGATATTACTCTTTTCATTGGAGGGAAAAGTTTAAGGTTAATGAAAACGGGGTGTACTAAGTGGAGCCGAAAATTAGTTTTACAGAAGGGGCAGGTTGCAATTCTATGGTGTAAAATTATAATATTTAGTATATGTAGCAAATACCCTAACAGGGGTATTTTCACCTTTTTTATCAACAGAAAAAAACGATTTGTGTATAAATATTTATTATCTCTACCAGTTTTGTAGATTTTTTTGTCTGACTAAAACCTCTCGTTATAATTGGTTGGATTGTGTTAAATAAAATGGGGCAAAACAGTCAACAAGTAAATGACAGTGTAATTTTTGGGATTTACTTAAAGTTTATACATAGCTGCCCCGCATTCTGCAGCAGAAGTGAGTGACACAACGATGTTGGGCAAAGTGTTGATGCTGGTACCGGCTAATTTTTATTTTTAAAATCGCCGCGTTTCCATGCTTGTATAAAGTCGGCCCATGCAACGGGGTTTAAGAGGCCTATTGGCGGTGCCTGACCCGCATAATAATAACGCTGCGAATTTTTGCGCAGGGCAAAGTTAGCCGCTTCGCGGCCATCAGCAGGTAGTGAAGCAATTAATGCCCGGCGTTTGGCTTCATCATTATTTTTGCGGGCTATTTCAATGGCATCATCTGCCACTTTTGTATTTACAAAATCTCTTTCAAACTGTTCTCTGGTAGGTCGTGGTTTAATAATGGTGGCCGGTAAATATACCGTATCTGTTACCATTAATTGTATAACACTGTATTGGTTGCCTTCTAAATTTTTGGGTATTTCAATCAACTTGGCTTTGTAGCCCACGCTGGTAAATTCTACCCGGTCTCCTTTTAAAACAACAATTGAAAAAACGCCCTGATCGTTGGTAATGGTACCGCGGCTCTGCCCTTTAATTACCACACTTACTGCAGGTATGCCGCGCAAGCTATCTGCCGTCATTACCACACCATATAATTGAACGACAGAGTCTTTCAATTGCTCAAATTGAGCCTGACTTTTAAAGCAGGCAACCGTTGTAATCAGAACAAGTAGTAAAAATTTCTTCATTCGGACAAAGATAATTACTTCAGTATATAGATTGAACAACAAAATACCACGTTCAATGGTTAATTTTGCGGCAGATTTACTTTTTAACAATAGTTTTTAGAAAGATATTATGACGCAGGAACTTGTTTTAAAAGCACTGGGTAATGTGCAGGAACCCGATTTAGGAAAAGACATTGTAACGCTTAACATGGTAAAAGATATTACCATTGATGGCAACTTTATTTCTTTTACAGTAGTGTTAACCACACCGGCTTGTCCGTTAAAAGATCTTATAAAAAATAACTGTATTAAAGCTATTAAACAGCATGTAAACGAAGCCGCTGTTGTTACCGTTAAATTCAGCTCCAGCACCAGTTCTTTAAGAACAGAAGGGCAGCAGTTGCTACCGGCCGTAAAAAATATTATTGCTGTGGTAAGTGGTAAAGGTGGTGTGGGAAAAAGCACCGTATCGGCCAACTTGGCTCTGGCATTGGCAGCTAATGGTGCTAAAGTTGGTTTAATGGATGCAGATATTTACGGACCCAGCGTACCTATTATGTTTGGTGTAAGAGGCGAACGACCCATGATGATGGATGTGGGTGCTGAAAAGCCAATGATTGTGCCTTTAGAAAAATATGGTATCAAATTAATGAGCATTGGGTTGCTGGTAGATGAAAAAAATGCCGTGGTTTGGCGGGGCCCCATGGCCAGCAGTGCCATTAAACAATTTGTTACCGATGTATATTGGGGCGATTTGGATTATCTGGTAATTGATATGCCACCCGGCACCGGCGATATTCATTTAACATTGGTGCAAACCGTGCCAGTAACCGGCGTAATTGTAGTAACCACTCCGCAAGAAGTTGCTCTGGCCGATGCCAAAAAAGGCATTGCCATGTTTGGTCAAACACAACTGAAAGTACCCATCATCGGGCTGGTTGAAAACATGAGTTACTTTACCCCGGCAGAACTACCCAATAACAAATACTACATATTTGGTAAAGATGGAGGTAAGCGTCTTGCAGAGCAATACGATCTTCCTTTTCTGGGTCAGATACCATTGGTGCAGGGCATACGTGAAGGTGGAGATACCGGAGCTCCGGTAATGGTTTCTAATGATGCCATCACAAAAAATGCGTTTACAGATTTTGCAGCCAATGCCACCCGTAGTATTGCCATGCGTAACGCACAGTTAGAATCTGCAAAAGTTGCAGAACTGGTAAGTTAGTATTGCAACCAGCATGGGTACTATGGTCATCATCGTTGCGTCGCACACGTTAGCCGCAGTACAATAAGGAACAGCAAAATTATTTTTACCGCTCAATGGTAAAGCCAATAAAATATTGCAATGGCAAAGCAGTTACCATTACCCGTTCTACTTTAGCCTTGTCGGGCCCTTTATGGCACCATAAAATTAAATCTCTGATAGCAGCTTCATCTCCTGTAGCAGTAATAGCAACCGAACCATCGGGCCTATTTTTTACCCATCCGCTTATACCCAGTTCAATAGCTTTCTGGCTGGTATATTTTCTAAAAAATACGCCTTGTACTTTACCGGTAACAATAACAGAGCGGGTAACCATTTAAAATAATTTGCTGCAAGGTATCAACAAAATAAGATGGTAAATAGCCCATCTGCACAATTCACATTTGTGAACATTAAATATGCCCCGGGCTAAATAAGAAACACTTATTTTTGTTGCTGCCTTAAAATACGTACAATGAACGACCAGATTGTAGCACTCAAAAATGTAAATATATATCAGAGCAATAATCTTGTTTTGCAAGATGTAAATATTACTATTAATAAAGGAGAATTTGTGTACCTGGTAGGTAAAACCGGCACCGGCAAATCAAGCCTCTTAAAAACGCTCTACGGAGACCTGCCTTTAAAAAGCGGCGAAGGCCGCGTAGCCGATTTTGATTTAAAAGAAATGGATTGGAAGAAAGTGCCCTTCTTACGCCGCAACCTGGGTGTGGTTTTTCAGGACTTTCAATTATTAACCGACAGAAACGTAAAAGAAAATCTGCGCTTTGTTTTAAAAGCCACCGGCTGGAAGGATGAAAAGCTGATGGAAGAAAAAATAAATGATGTGCTGGATAAAGTAGGCTTAAAAGCAAAAGGATTTAAAATGCCTTTTGAAATGAGCGGGGGAGAGCAGCAACGGGTAGATGTTGCAAGAGCCCTTTTAAACTCGCCTAAATTAATACTGGCCGATGAGCCTACCGGAAATCTGGATCCGGAAACATCTGATGAAATCATGCAACTGCTGTTTCAGATATGTAAAGATTATGGTACTACAATTATAATGGCCACACACGATTATATGGTAATTAATAAATACCCGGCCCGGCTTTTAAAAACAGAAAAAGGAAGGGTGGAAGACAATGCTACCATATCGATGCAATAAGTTTTTCTGCATTAGTGGCATTGTTATACTGCTGCAGTAATATTTTCTCTCTAATATTTTTCTCTTCCACACCAAACGGTAAATGATACAATTGTGCAATGGTATGCTGCATGGCAGTAGGTGTTTCTGCAATATGGCAGGCCGCTTCAAAACCGCTTTGCGCAACAGCTGCATGGTTTACCAGGCAATGCCTTCCGTTAAAAAGTGCATTTAATAATTTCAGTTTAACACCGGTTTCATTAAAAGAAGGTAAAATATTTACCTGTGCTTTGGCTATCAGATCCCGCATCTCATCATCAGCGGGGTTTGCCACCAGGCAGGTATGCGTTTGTTGGTGGGCCAGTTTTTCTAATTTTTTGGTGGGGTTTTTACCCGCAATTACAAACGGAATTTTTAATTCTTTAAAAACATTATCAATCAGCCAGCAAGCTGCCTTCTCGTTTTCTGCAATAGAAAGATTGCCATGATACAGACAGTAAGTTCCTAAGCCCTCCGGCGCCTTCACTTCCTGCCATGGAATAAACACCGGTAAATAATTAATATGATTTGCATTAAACTGTTGTTTATAGGTAGCCACATCTTTTGGGGCAACAGCTAATATGGGTAATTGCAAGGCCAGTTTCTCTTCGTATTTTTTTAATAACCGGCTTTCGTGGTAGTAGTATGCCTTTTTAAAAGGGCGGTTACTGTGTTTATATAACTGCCGGTAATACTCAAACTCTACGTTGTGCAAACGCAAAACAATATTTCTTTTAGCCAGCCGGGGCACCTGCATAATTGCAGTGCAGTGTACTCCTTCCGCCAAAATAGGATGCTCGTCTTTTAAAAGATTTGTAAAAAGAGCTTCGTTGCTGCGAGAGCTGACAATATATGGCTGCTTTGCAGAAAAGCCTTTATGGCCTTCCTGCCGGTTATAGTAGTGTACTTCGCGGCAATATTTATTCAGTTCCGGCTGCCGGCCACGTCCATAATCAAAGCAATGATAAATAATATCAATGCCTCTTGCTTTCAGTTCCGGTAATTTGCAGTATAAATCAAAAACACCCCCGTAATCCAGCGGGTATGGCACATCGTGGGCAATTATATGTAAAACACGTTGCAATTAAAATGGTACTGTTTTTTTGTAAAACGATATTAATTTTTTTTCTTCCTGCTGCCAGTTAAACACCTGTTTGGCTTGCTGGCAACCTGCAACCAGTTGCTGATAATAGTTGGCATCATTCAGCAGGTTATTAATTAAACTGGCCAGGTGTTCAGGCGCATAGTTAGTGGTTAAAACACCAATATGGTGCAAATTGTTTATTTCGCGGTAAGCCGGATAATCAGAACAAAGTTGCGGCACACCGGCATGCAGGTAATCAAAAAAACGATTGGCTAAAGAGTAGTAGTTGCTCAACCCTTTATCATCAAATAAAGTAATACCCAAAAAAGCATCTCTGGTAATTTTTCTCAAATCATCGGGCAACACTCTTCCTTTAAAAATAACTTTATCACGCACCTTGTATTTTTCAACCAGCGCTTTTGTCTCGTTAAAAAAGTTCCCTTCTCCGCAAATCACCAATGGTATATTTATCCATTGCATGGCTGGTATCAAAAATTCAAAACAACGCCCCTCATTTACCGCACACTGGTAAAGAATATATTTTACACCAGTATTAGCAGCAGCAGAAGCATCCTCTAATACAGCAATACTTCTTATAACTTCATAGCGAACGGCATACATTTTTGCAAACTCATCAGCAATAATCTGGTTTACAGTATACCCATTTTTAAATTTTGGTACAGCAAAACCTTCCACCCGTTTCCAAAATTTGTATATGGCAGGCCGGCTCACCACTTCTTTCATTTCGCAAAACAATTCATGGGCGTCATAAATTCTTTGGCAACCTTTTATTGTTGATGCCCAGTAAACAGGCAAAATCGTATCCAGATCAATAGCGCAAATAGCCTTTGCTTTTTTAAACAACAGATAAAAAAAGAGTTTCAGGTTGTATTCAATATAAAACAGCTTACCCCTGCTAAAAAAAACCGGTATTCTTTTCTGTTCAAACACATCTTTCTCAAGGGCAACAGCACCCGGCATAGTACGGCCTACCAGTAAAACGCAGTAGCCGGCATTGGTCAAAGAGCGGCAAATGCGTATCATGCGTTGGTCATAACTCAGCTCGTTGGTAACAGTAAAAATTATTTTTGGTGAAGCCATCAGTAGCGGTGCTATTAAGCTTTAGTTGCGTCGCACACTTGTGCTGTATCACATTATTCAGCAATGAGTGGGCATACAGCAAAGAGTTAACGGCACAATTTATTAAATACAGTTGGATTAAATCAACAGCAGCATTAGTAAGTTTATGTATTATTAATGGCAGCCAGTATTTGCGTTATTAATGTTATGCAACTTTTTGTTTCGCCGGCTGCTGGTAATTGATGAGCCTGCCCACTCAATGCTTTTAGCAATTCTTGGTACACTTTAGGGTGATTGCTCATAGAACCTTTATAAAAACCATAGTCGTTAGCCAGTGTATTATTTTGAACATAGGGAGCTGTCATGCCTTCCACTTCAAAATAGCTCAGTTCATTCAGGTATTGGCCACCAATTTTAACCAGGCCTTTTTCACCAGCAATGGTAATGCTGCCCTCAAAATTTTTGTCATATGCTGTAACGGTGTAGTGCAGGCTGCCCAATGCGCCATTTTTCATAAGCATACTTACCACACCTGTTTCTTCTCCTTCAATTTGGCTGGGTAAGGTTATGTTGCTGGCAAAACCACTTATAGCTTGCGCCGGCCCCAGCAACCAACTAATGAGATCTATAAAATGACTGAATTGGGTAAATAAGATGCCGCCATCCAGTTCTTTCCGCCCCTTCCAGTTGCTTTGTTGATAGTATGCAGCAGGCCGGTTCCAAAAACAATTTACCTGAAAGGAGAGGAGGCGCCCCAATTTATGCCCATCAATCAATTGCTTTAACAGGGCTACCGGCTCATTAAACCTGTTTTGTTTTACAATAAAAAGCTTTTTTTGTGCAGCTGCTTCTGCAGCCATCATAGCGTCTGCATCTGATGGGGTAAGGCACATGGGCTTTTCGCATAAAACATGTTTGCCGGCTTTTAGTGCTGCAATGCTTTGCGGGGCATGCAGGTAATTAGGGGTGCAAATTACAACTACATCCAGCTCTGGTAAGGCCAGCAGATCGGTACTGTTTAAAAAATAACGACATTGATAATCAGCCGCTAACTTTGCAGCACGGATCTCATCCACATCGCACACGGCCTCTAACTTACCAATTTTGGCAATAGCTGCTGCATGCCTGCCGGCAATGGCTCCGCAACCTATAATGGCAAAACGCAACAACATAGAATTTAACCAGTTTGTGCTTAAAAATCTGCAATCTACAATCTAAATTTCAAAATAATTCCCCTACCTTTGCCGCCAATTTAATCGGATAACAAAAATCTGGATGACTTTTAAAAAAAATTGAGATGCCTTATTTAACAAAAGAAAAGAAAGCTAAAGTATTTGCTGAATTTGGTGGTAATGCCGCTAACACTGGCTCTATTGAAGGCCAAATTGCTCTTTTAACAGAGCGTATTTCTCAAATTTCTAAACATCTGCAGGCTAACAAAAAAGATTTTTCTACGCACCGTGGTTTAATGCAGATGGTTGGTAAAAGAAAACGTTTATTAACCTACCTGAGCAAGCATAACCTGCAAGGTTATCGCCAGCTGATTGAGAAACTGGGTATCAGAAAGTAATAGATTGTCCTACTTCCTCTGCGCAGCAGCTGGACAACTACTTTTAGAAAAGTTTCAATCGGCCCCGTAATGGTTGAACTTTATATTATTGGTTATTCCCAACTTCTGCATCAGTTGTTGGGAATAATTGCATTTACAGGATGCTTATTTTGTTGCAGGTTGTTCTGAAAGTACAAGAGTGCGACGCAACAAAAGCCGGGTTTTGCTGGTATGCCGGGTTCAACAAACTTCTTTTCTTATTTATGAATTTTTAATATTTGAATAGTTATGATTACACAACCTATTAGTTCAACTTTTGATATAGGCGCAGGCCGTACCATTACCATAGAAACTGGTAAACTGGCCCGCCAGGCCGATGGTGCCGTTACGGTGCGCCAGGGCAATTGTATGATTTTAGCAACCGTGGTTGCTGCCAAAGACCCTAAAGAAGGTCAGAGTTTTTTTCCGTTAACAGTAGACTATCAGGAAAAATTTGCTTCTGCCGGACGTATACCCGGCTCTTTCTTTAAAAGAGAAGGAAAATTAAATGACTATGAGGTACTGGTAAGCCGCTTAATTGACCGTGCTTTACGCCCCCTGTTTCCGGAAGATTATTTCTGCGATGTGCAGGTGCTGGTTTCTTTAATTAGCAGCGACCCCGAAGTGATGCCTGATGCATTGGCTTGTTTAGCGGCTTCTGCAGCCTTGGCCGTATCTGATGTGCCTGTGCAGGAAATTATTTCTGAAGTGCGTGTGGCCCGCGTAAATGGAGAATTTATAATAAACCCATTACGCAGCCAGTTAGAGCAGGCCGACATGGACTTTATAATAGGGGCTACTGAAAAGAACATTATGATGGTGGAAGGTGAATCGAAAGAGTGTTCTGAAGAAGACCTGGTAAAAGCCATTGAAATTGCACATGAGGCTATCAAAATTCAGGTAAAAGCACAACAGGAGTTAAGAGAGAAGAAGGGAATTACTTCTAAAAGAGATTATAAAAAGCCTGAGCAAATTGAAGAATTAAGAACGAAAGTGAATGAGTTTGCCAGTGCTAAATTATTAGAAATTGCCCGTGGCAAACACAGCAAAGCAGACCGCAGCGAAAAGTTCAGTGCTTTGCACGATGAACTGAATGCGTTTTTAAAAACAGCGTACAGTGTTGCTGAGGGCGAAGATTTAGACCCCGTTATTAAGAAGAAAGCGGCCGGTTACTACAGCGATTTACAGTATTATGTTGTAAGAGACATGATCTTAAATGAAAGAACCCGTCTGGATGGACGTGGTTTGGAAGATGTACGTCCTTTAAGCATGGAAATAGATGCATTACCTTCTCCACACGGCGCTGCATTATTTACCCGTGGCGAAACACAATCATTAACTACAGTAACATTAGGTACGCCTTTAGATGAGCTGTTAATTGAAAGTGCCGCAAAATCTGAATACTCTAAATTCATTCTCCATTATAATTTCCCTCCGTTTTCAACAGGTGAAGTAAAAATGATGCGTGGCCCCGGCCGCAGAGAAGTTGGACACGGTAACCTGGCTATGCGTTCATTAAAGCAGATGATGCCAAGCGGAGATTTTGCCTATACCGTACGTGTGGTAAGTGATATTTTGGAATCAAACGGTTCTTCTTCTATGGCTACGGTTTGTGCCGGTTCATTGGCCTTGATGGATGCTGGTATTCCTTTTCCAAAACACGTAGCTGGTGTGGCCATGGGTTTAATTACCAAAGATGGCAAGTTTGCGGTGTTAACAGATATCCTGGGCGATGAAGATCACCTGGGTGATATGGACTTTAAAGTAACCGGTACCCGCGAAGGTATTTGCGGTGTGCAAATGGATATAAAAGTAGATGGTTTAAGTATGGAGGTAATGCGCCAGGCATTGGAGCAGGCACGCAAAGGCCGCTTACATATTCTGGATGCTATGTATGCCACCATACCTGCACACAGAGAAGATGTGAAGCCACATGCACCTCGCATGGTTAAACTGTTTATTGATAAAGAATTTATTGGTGCAGTTATAGGACCCGGTGGTAAAGTAATTCAGGAAATACAAAGAGAAACAGGCACTACCATTAACATTGAAGAGAAAAATGAAATGGGAGAGGTAAGCATTTTCAGCACTAATAAAGACAGTGTTGAAAGAGCTGTTGCCTGGGTTAAAGGTATTGTAGCAGTACCTACCGTTGGAGATGTTTACGAAGCTAAAGTAAAATCAATTATGCCTTACGGTGCTTTTGTTGAGTTCTTACCAGGCAAACAAGGTTTATTACACATCAGTGAAGTAAGCTGGAAGCGCCTTGAAACTTTAGAAGGCATTCTGAAAGAAGGAGATATTGTAAAAGTAAAACTTACAGGTACCGATGCAAAAACCGGCAAGTTTAAACTGTCTCGCAAAGTATTAATTCCAAAGCCAGATGCAGCTCCAAAAGCGCAGGATGGCCAGGAGCAATAATTTTATCACCTTACAACCACAACCCCGATTTTTGAAAACAATCGGGGTTTGTTTTTTTGTGATACCAGCAGCAGCGCATTATTCAACAGCTGTTGCGTCGCAATCCGTTTATCAGTATAACTCTATTCAGCATGACCACCGGCAATTATTATAAAATAAGCTTTATAACCCCAGATGCGGCTACAAAAGAAATCTGTATTGCATTACTCAGCAATATCGGTTTTGAAGGATTTGAAGAAGACCGGACGACGTTACATGGGTTCATACCGGTTGCTTTATTAGATGAACAGCAACTTGCAGCTTTATTGCAGCAACAAAACATAAGCTACACAAAATCAATTATTGAAAATAGAAATTGGAATGAAGAGTGGGAGTCTGGTTTCACCCCGGTTCTTATTGGAAATTTTTGCCAGGTCAGAGCCAGCTTTCATGCCGCCAACCCAGCCGTAAAGCACGATATTATTATTAACCCCAAAATGAGTTTTGGTACCGGCCACCATGCCACCACCTGGTTAATGATAGAAGCCATGAGTGAACTGGCAATAGAAGGAATGGAAGTTTTTGATTTTGGCACAGGTACCGGTGTATTGGCAATACTGGCTGCACAAATGAAAGCTGCTGCCGTTACGGCTATTGATAATGATGAGTGGAGTATTAACAATGCCGCTGAAAACTTTGAACTAAATAATGCGGCCGGTATTGTTCTGCAAAATGCTTCTTCAATGATGGTTGATAATCAATATAACCTTATATTAGCA
>JANRMC010000106.1:0-8362 GCA_033761915.1 Flavihumibacter sp. | reverse complement strand
TATTTGATCATAAAATCTGGTTGCTGGGCTGTAACAGAAATGGTCAATTTTCCAGTCAGGTACTATACAGTGCCGATGGGAAAAACTGGCATACACAAACAGCGCCGTGGTTACCCCGTGGTGGTATTGCTGCTACTGTACACCACAATAAAATTTATATGACAGGGGGAAAATATGGCGGTACACCAAACCATCCGGATTTCAGGTATGATAATGATGTTTGGATACTTGAAAAAACCAGGTTGTGAAGCCACGGGCAAATATCTCAACTAACTGGATAAAGTAGGTTTGCAGGGGAAGCAAAAAATATATTTATCATGCGTTCTTTATTAATACATAGTTTCGTTTCTTTGAAAAGAGAACATTAAAATACTCAATTTATGTCAAAGCAAATCTTCATCAATTTAGCGGTTAGCCATCTTCAGCAGTCAATGGATTTTTATACGGCTTTAGGGTTTTCCAATAACCCGCAGTTTTCAGATGATACGGCAAAGTGTATGGTGTGGAGCGAAAGTATTTTTGTGATGATTATGACGCATGAAAAATTTGAAGGGTTTGCCACCAAACCTATTGCTGATACAAAATCAAACGTGGCGGCGTTGTTTTCTTTATCAATGACAAGTGTGGATGAAATGAATAAAACGGTTGAGGCAGGACTGCAGGCCGGTGGTAAAGAACCCGCTGAAATGAAAGACTATGGATTTATGCAGCAACGAACCATTGAAGATTTTGATGGACATACCTGGGAGATCTTCTTTATGGATATGTCTAAATTTCCCGGTGCATAATAATATGATTTCATAAACCGTTACCTGATTAAAACAGAGGTTTGCTAATTAATTTTCAAATGGCGTGTACTATTTGAAGCCTTAATTTTTAAATTTCTTCTGCTCCTTATTGCACTGCCGTTGAAGAGTGCGACGCAACCGGTGTTGCGCAGCATTACTATGGCTGGTTACCAAAATACATTCAATTAGCCTGCTTGTATATTTTACTGTTATCAATTTGCTTTTGTATGGCAGCCACACTCATATACCGTTTTGGCTCAGCCGGTGCGTTTGCGGGTGCTGGCTGCGCAGGGCGGCTGGCGCTGAAGCGTTCGGTTAAATAGGCTTTCCACGACATAAGCTGGTAGCCCAGCCCTCTTTCTATATTCATGCTATCGGTATTGCGTTCAAATTTATCCATGTAGTTTTTTGATACATGTGCAATGCCCAACCCCAATAAACCCAAACCGGTCTTTTTGTTAAAGTATAGTATGTGACAAAACTCGTGACCGAGAATACCTACCTGTCCGTTTATGGGTGCCATAGCAAATGCAGGGATGGTTCTGTTGGCAGCAGTATCGTTTATAATAACAAGGTACCTGCGTTTGCTGCTGCGGCGGAAGAGGCTGCCAATGGTGGGTCGTGTGGAGATAATGCCTTTATTGCTTTTTTTAATTTTAAATGTGATGCGGGTATTTTTCAGCTCCGGAAAATATGAAAGGGCAGTGAGTATGGGTTTTTCATAGCCGGCAGGTATTTGTTTATGGGTGCCATAGCTGTTTTGCAAAGCCGGATAAGTTATGGATAGCGCTGTAATATCTTTCACCGGTTTGCTGGCCTCTTGCGCCCTGCTGGTAAAAATGGCATGCATACCGGCTAACAAAAGTGTTAATTGAACAATGCGCCGTACCACTGTTTTTTTATTCAGCTTCATGCAAGAAAGGTACGATTTTTTAATACGGTGTTTATTAATAGTACCAGCATTTAGTGTTGCTGTTTTTATTGTGAGACCAACTGTATTACTACTATTAAACACCGTTGCGTCGCACTCTTCAGCATTTTATACGTTATTTAACCCGGTGAAAAAAAATATTAAAAGATGCTTTGGGTATAAGTGTATAATGAGGATTTAATAAAAAATTGAAGCGGTAGAATTATTTACTATTTATTAATAATTACAAACCCAATTTGCCGTTTATGCTGCGTATTTACAGGCGGGCGGGTTTAGGTTAATGAAGGTTGAAAAAAACAACAAAATTGATTAACCTTAAGGCCCGTTTAACCTTAATGAATGCCTCCTGTAGAACCAACTTAAACAATTGATTTTGTGAAGTGTCTTTAATAACCGTTCATCATTTGTCATTCCAATGTCAAGTTTTAATGTTTGAACTTTACACCCACTTTTATAACCAGTAAACTATTATGAAACATTTTTTGATTTTAGCCATTACAACCTTATTTGTTACAAGCAGCCATGCGCAGCTTAGTGGCGGCGGTGGCCGTGGTGGTATGGGCGGAGGAAATATGAATATTGGTCGGTTTTACGGCAAGCTGATAGATTCTAAAACAAACAAGGGTGTGGACGCAGCTTCCGTTCAGTTAATACAAAGCAAGTTTGATACGGTTTTACGGAAGCGTAAAGACACCATAGTGGGTGGTATGCTTACCCGTGCCAATGGAGAGTTTAGTATAGAAAATCTTTCCATCGGTGGTAACTATCGCCTGAAGGTTACGGCTATTGGCTATAAAACCATTGATCAGAAAGTGGCTTTTGAAATGAAGATGGGCCAGGGTGGTGATATGTCAACCGCATTGGCGGGTGTTGACAAAGATTTGGGTAACATTAAAATGGAAAACGATGCACAGGTGCTGGATAATGTAACCGTAACAGGTAGTAAACCCCTGTTGCAAATGGGCATTGACCGTAAAATTTTTAATGTAGACAAAAACATCGTTTCTGCCGGTGGTAATGCAGTGGATGTGATGCGCAATGTACCAACTGTAAATGTGGATGTGGATGGAAATATTACCCTGCGTAATAATGCCCCTCAAATTTTTGTGGATGGCAGACCCACTACCCTTACGCTGGAACAAATACCGGCAGACGCGATACAAAGTATCGAACTGATTACAAACCCTTCTGCTAAGTTTGATGCCAGTGGTGGCCAATCGGCTATTATTAATATTGTTTTAAAGAAAAACAAACGGACTGGTTATAGTGGTGGTGTAAGAGCTGGTATTGATATGCGTGGCCGTGTTAATCTGGGTGGCGATGTAAATGCCAGACAGGGTAAGGTAAACCTGTTTGCCAACGCTAACTACAGCCAGCGTAAATCAATAGGTTTTGGTACTACCGACCAGTTGATTTCTTTCAGAAACCCGGATGTGAAGATTAATCAGGATAATGATAATACTAACCGGGGCTTTTTTGCTTTTGGCCGTGTGGGTGCCGATTATTTTATTGACAACCGCAATACCATTACTTTTTCTCAAACATTTGTAAAGGGCACCTTTAACGGAGAAGACCTGAATAATTTCAGATACGATACTCTTTCTGCCCCTGCTGTTTTTGAAACACAATACAGAAATACCATCAGCGAAAACATGTTTCGTAATTACGGTTCGCAATTAAGCTTCAAACATAATTTTGCAAAACCCGGCAAAGAGTGGACGGCTGATGTAAACTATAACCAGAGTAAAAATAACAACGATGCTGACATCCGCATCCGTTCTTTTGATATGAGTGGCAATCCAAAATTCAACGAGATTTTGCAGGGTATTGACGGAGGAGGTTCTAATAAATTTTTAATTGCACAAACAGATTACAGTAACCCGCTTACAGAAAACAAGAAAATTGAAATGGGTTTAAGAGCGCAAATACGCCGCTTTGAAAGCCGCCAGTTTAATTATTTTGATGGGGTATTGGCCCCACAATTGAGTAATGAATTTGATTTTAAAGATTATGTGTACGCAGCCTATACCAGCTATTCTGAAAAAATTAAGAAAGCAAATATCAATTACCAGGTAGGTTTGCGTGTGGAAAGCTCTCAGTACGACGCCACACAAATTGGCAAAGGTTCTTTTGCTAATGAATTTCCGCTGTCCCTGTTTCCGAGTGCGTTTATCAGCAAAACGTTTAAGAACAACCAGGATATGCAGCTGAACTATACCCGTCGTATAAACAGGCCTAATTTCTTTCAGTTAATTCCTAATACAGATTATTCGGATCCGTTGAATTTTCAGACGGGTAACCCCGATCTGAAACCTGAGTTTACCAACTCACTGGAGGTATCTTATCAAAAACAATACGGAGAAAAGAACAACACGTTTCTGGCCACTTTATTTGGTAAATACACAACAGACTTAATCTCCCGTTACCAGCGCCCTAACAAAGTGGGCGGTACTTCTTTTGTAAGTAACCCGGTAATACCAGACAGTGCCAATATTACCACTTACATTAATGCCAGCAGCAGTTATGCAGCAGGGCTTGAACTGGTGTTTAGAAACACCCTTGCCAGTTGGTGGGAAATTAACTATAACGTAAATATTTACTATTCAAAAATTAATGGCAGTGCCAGTGTGCCGGGTTTAGAAAACGAACGTACCAGCTGGTTTGCAAAAATTAATAACACCTTTAAATTAGGCAAGGGTTGGACAGTTCAGTTGAGTGGCGATTACTTATCTAAATCTATTTTACCCGTTAGCACCAGCAATGGCGGCGGTGGTGGTGGTTTTGGTGGTGGCGGTGGCCGTGGCGGTGGTGGCTTTGGAGGCGGTGGTTTTGGTGGTGGCCAGCTGTCTACCACACAGGGCTATGTGGATGAAAACTATTATGCTGATTTAGGTTTACGTAAAGAGTTTAAAATAAAGGCAAACACTGCTACTATCAGTGTAAACTGGAGCGATATGTTCAGAACACGCCGTAACCGGGTGTACTCTACTGCTGTTGGGTTTGACCAATATTCTTTACGCCGCAGAGACCCGCAATTTGTACGTGTTAACTTCAGCTACCGTTTTGGTAAGTTTGATGTAAATCTGTTTAAGCGTAAGAATATGCGTGGCGAAAGTGAAGGCATGCAAAACAGCATGCAGGGCGTGCAACAATAAAGCCCATTACTATATTTAATACCAATGCTTCCGTTTCCGGAAGCATTTTTTTATTAGTTTTAGAAAACTGTTTTATGCAAACACATCATTGCTATTTTTGTAATTACACCGGCATACCGGTGCATGTGCATGGCCATTACCAATGTGCTGTTTGCCACACCAATATTTTACCCTGTTGCGATGGCGATAATTGTGATACTAACCAACTATTGGTAACTACAAATAATACTGCTGCAGTAAAAAACACCGCCACTTTGGGCAAAAAGAAAGTGGATTGATGCCACCAGCACTGCTGTTGAACTGAGCGTAGCAAGGATGCTGCTGGTAGCTATACAGCTGGTAACAAAAATTATAATTTTGGTATAGGCAGGTTTCTGATTAATATATTTTCCATGGTTAACTCTGCGTCTTTTTCTTTTGCCATTAAATCTTGCAGGGTTAATTTATTTAAAAGATTGTCTAAGGTAAACTGCACCATACGCCATAAAGAACGGGTGGCACAATCTACTGAGTTGGTGCACAAACGGCCAATACCGGCATGGCTTTCGCAAAACTCCTGATCAAACAAATTACCACCCAATGCTTTCAATACATCGTTAATAATAATGGTGTCGGGCGTTTTAGATAAAATATACCCTCCTTTATAGCCGGGTGTGCTGTTAATAAAACCGGCAAGACGCAGGGTTCTGCATAATTTTCCTACATGCGGTTCGCTAAGGCCTTCAGCTTCGCTTAACTGCGGAATGCTGAGGCCATCTGTTTTGCCCGATTGTGCAATGCGTATTAATAATCGGATGCCGTATTCTTCTGAAGCGGTTATTTTCATACTGGATGGGTTTAGAGCTCTACAGAAAGATCGCTGTATTGGCTATTAATAAAGGTTTGTAACTGTAATTTTTCAGACGTGTTTAATTCTCTTTTACAAAGCTGGTTGTACACTTCTGTTAGAGAGGCTGCAATGGTTTCTGCCGAACTGCTTTCTATCTGGTACCGATGCAGTATAAACTGCAGTTTACCATTTTTAAAAATGGCAATGTTGGGCGATGATGGGGTGAGGCCTGTCAGGTATTTTTCTCTCAGGTGCGCCACGGCTTCTTTTTCCATACCAGCAAAAACGGTGGCCCATACATCGGGTACTTTGTTATTGAGTAAACTAATAATGGCACCGGGCCTGCTTACCCGTGCACTGCAACCGCATACACTGTTTAACACCAATAACAAAATCGCATTATCAGTACGGCCCACCACGCTATCAATATCTGCCGCGGTCATCAGTTGTTCAAAGCCGGCATCTGCCAGTTCTTTACGGTAAGGTGCCACAATTTGTTCTGGGTACGACGGGCCGCTATTGCCCATTAAAGTATCTAAAGAAATTTTTGCCATATATTTTACTTCATTCCCCAAAGGGATATTTTTTGTTAGTGATTGTATACAAATTTTATCGTTCTACATAAATCCTAATTCAAGCGCCGCTACTTCACTCATCATGCTCTTCTCCCATTTAGGTGTCCAGGTTACAGCCACATGCACATCGTTCACGCCTTCTATTTCACGCAGCTTCTGGTCTACTTCAACAGGTAGTGTTTGTGCGGCGGGGCAACCCGGTGCCGTCAGCGTCATTACCACTTGCACATTATTTATGGGTAAAATATTTACCTCATAAATTAATCCAAGATCATAAATATTTACAGGTAGTTCAGGGTCAAAAATTGTTTTGATCTTTTCAATTACCTGTTCTTTTAGTTTTTCTGTATCCAGCATAACCTAATTCATTTGTTGTTGTGCTTTGTAAACACCTGCATCCAGTTTCATTTGTTTAATCATACTCAGCAAACCATTGCTGCGGGTTTGTGCCAAATGTTGTTTCATACCAATAGCGTCAATAAAACCCAGTTGCGCATTAATAATAGCATCGGGTGTTTGTCCGCTCAATACCCTAATCAGCATGCTTACTAATCCTTTTACAATTACGGCATCGCTCTCTGCCCGGTAAAAAACTTTTCCATCTTTAAATGCACTTACCATCCAAACTGTACTCTGGCAGCCTTTAATTTTATTTTCCTCTTTTTTATGTTCCTGTTCCAGCGGTTGCAGTTTCTTACCCATATCAATAATGTATTCATACTTTTCCTCCCAGCTGTCAAAAAGAGAAAACTCATCCGTTATTTCATCTTCAATCTCTTGTATTGTTTTTGCCATTTTAGGTAACCGGCTTTTGTAATTCTATTAATCAGTTGTTGCGTCGCACACTTTTACCACATACACACTGGCAGCATTTTTAGCGCAGCAGCTTTATTGCTTTGGTTAATGCATTTATCATTACGTCAATTTCTTCTCTGGTATTATACAGAGCAAAACTGGCACGGATGGTTCCGGGTATGCCCAGCCGGTTCATTAAAGGCTGTGTGCAATGGTGCCCGGTACGTACGGCCACGCCCTGGTTATCCAGTAAAATTCCAATATCCTGCGGATGCACACCTTCTATAACAAAAGACGCCACACTTACTTTGTGTTTTGCTTTACCAACAATACGCAAACCATCAATTTGTTCTAATTGAGCAGTGGCATATTGCAGCAGTTCGTTTTCGTAGTTGCGGGCTGCAGCCTTACCAACACTGGTTATAAAATCAATTGCTGATTTTAAGGCAACGGTATCTGCAATATTGGGGGTACCGGCTTCAAATTTATATGGTAAATCGTTCCAGGTGGTTTTTTCAAAACTCACTTCTTTTATCATTTCACCACCACCCATAAATGGAGGCATTGCTTCCAGCAACGCAGTTTTGCCATATAAAACCCCGGTGCCTGTGGGCCCATACACTTTATGAGAGCTGATGGCAAAAAAATCGCAGTCCATATCCTGCACATCAATATCCAAATGCACGGTAGATTGTGCCCCATCCACCAACACAATAGCTCCGGTAGCATGTGCCGCACTAATAATTTCTTTAACGGGGTTGATTGTACCAAGTGAGTTAGAGGCGTGTACAATGGCAACCAGTTTTGTTTTATTGCTGAGTAAAGAATAAAACGCTTCCATTTCCAGTTCGCCATTTTCAGTAACTGGTATTACTTTTAATTTGGCACCAGTCATCTCAGTAATAAGTTGCCATGGCACAATATTACTGTGGTGTTCCATACCGCTTATGATGATTTCATCACCGGCTTTTAAATTGGTTCTGCCCCAGGTATAGGCCACCAGATTAATACTTTCTGTAACCCCCCGGGTAAAAATAATTTCTTCGCGGCGGGGAGCATTTATAAATTGTTGTACCGTATCGCGGGTGGCTTCATAAGCAGCAGTGGCTTCTTCTGCTAAAGAATAAATACCGCGGTGTATGTTGGCGTTGTGTAATTTGTAATAATTATCTAAAGCATCAATAACAGCCTGTGGTTTTTGTGCGGTAGCAGCATTATCAAAATAAACCAATGGCTTGCCTTTTACCACCCTTGTTAATACCGGAAACTGCTTTCTTACAGCCAGTACA
>JANRMC010000105.1:0-1968 GCA_033761915.1 Flavihumibacter sp. | reverse complement strand
ATGGCAGGTGGCGCAGTAAGTAGTGTACAATCTTTGCCCGCTGCTTAGGTTAGCCAGTTGGTCTTCTTTAGGTGTTGCAATCATTTTATGAATCCATGCCATTTCATTGGCATTTACATACAGTATGCCTTCGGGGTCGGCAGCAGCGCCGCCCCATTCTGCACCACCATCGTAACCGGGTAATAATACACTGCCAGTGGTATTGCCCGGTGCATATACTGCTGTTGCATATTTTTTAAAGTTGGCTACTAACTCCTCTCTGTTTGCTGCATACGGACTAATATCTTTTTCTGTTAAGCTGCCCGATTGACGGGCAAAGGGCAGCGGCTTTGAAGGTATGGGTTGTGTGGGCCATGTTGTTTCTCCTTCCAATACAGATGCGGCAACCGGTATTTCATTAACCGGAAAAACAGGTTCGCCGGTTTCTCTGTCAAAAACAAAAACATAACCTTGTTTGGTAACCTGCGCCACCACATCCTGTCTTTTGCCATTTTTTGTAATGGTAAGCAGGTTGGGTGGTGCCGGTAAATCCCGGTCCCAAATATCGTGGTGCGTGGTTTGGTAGTGCCAAATTCTTTTACCCGTACGTGCATCTAATGCCAGCAGGCAATTGGCAAAAAGATTGGTGCCTTTGCGGTTGCCACCATAAAAATCATTGGCAGCAGAACCGGTGGGCACATACAAAATGCCGCGTTGTTTATCTACGGCCATACCCGCCCAGTTATTAGCAGCGCCGAGGTATTCATTTTTATAGGCATCCGGCGGAAAAGTTTCGTATCCAAATTCTCCGGGGTAGGGTATGGTGTGAAAAGTCCATACCAGCTTTCCGGTTTTAATATCAAAAGCTCTGATGTCTCCGGGGGCTGCATCTGCATCTTCAGACAAGCGCAGCGGCATTATAATTAAATCTTCAAAAACAGTACCCGGTGTGTTTGAAATTATAAACTTGTTTTGCGCAATAGCAGGCAAGCCCGTATGCAAATCCACATTGCCATGCTCTCCAAAACTTTCAATGGGTTCGCCGCTAATTGCATTTAATGCCCACAACTTTGGCCCCACCGTGTATAAAATGCGTTTATCATTTCCTTGCTGCCAATAACTAACCCCGCGGCTGGTGCTTGCCCAGTTTTTTAATGTATCGCCAAACTCCCAAATTTTTTTACCGGTGGCAGCATCCAACGCAAATACTTTTACAGAGGCACTCACCCCATACAATACACCATCAACAATTAAAGGGTTTACCTGCATTTGTCCAGAGTCGGGTAAGGCGTACGTCCATGCCACTTTCAGTTGCGTAACATTTTCAGTGGTAATTTGTGCAAGGGTTGAATAATGGTTACGGTCGGCACCGCCTAAATACTCTGCCCAGTTATGTGGGTTGGCAGATGGTTCTTTTTCGGCCGGACCACAACCGGCAATACTCAATATTAAAAGTGCAGTTACAAAGCAGCGGCTGTAATTAATTTTCATTGGCTAAATTTTGCATCGTTATAATTTGGGGGCTGTATAAATATACTAAACTATCACAGGGTGTAATTGCAGCAAACAGTTTGCTGTATTGAAATATTTTTTGGTAGCCAACGGCAACGCTTTGGGCAGCAGCCGTTGCCACGCTCGGTTCAACGGCAACGCTTTTGGCAGCTTAAGTTCCGGTTGGTGAGGACACCAACCGGTAGAGAGAAGCGAGAAGCTTGCGCCAGTTGTGTGTGGCTTAGCATTTTTATAAACGACCATTACTTTTTGGAAAATCTTTTTTTATAGCATGTTCCAAATTTTCCATTATTTGAGTTAGTAACCAAGAGCTTTCCTCTGGTTTAAATTCTATGTTGCCTTCTTTAATTTTCCATTTTACACCCTGCGTGCCTTTAGACACCTGAATTATTGGATAATTGTTTTCTAATAATAAAGTGCTTTTTGAGCCATAAACCCTTATCCTCATAATTTGATTAGAATGATATTCTAATGAAC
>JANRMC010000104.1:0-5557 GCA_033761915.1 Flavihumibacter sp. | reverse complement strand
AAATATAATGAATTACTTTCCGATACAAAACTTACTGAAGATATAATCCAGCTGATCTTCGTTGGTAATCTCGCCGGTAATTTCTCCAATATAATGCAGGCAACGCCGTATGTCTAATGCCAGTAAATCGCCGGGTATTTTATTATCCATCGCAGCTTTAATATCTGCCAGCGATTGGGCAACTTCCTTCAAGGCATGAAAATGCCTTGCATTGGTAACAACCGTAGCTTCATTATCTATACGGCCTTTCAGTACTGTATCTACCAGGCGCTCTTTTATTAAATCGGTATGCAGGTTGGTTTTAGCAGCTATAAACAAACAGTTTTCAAAACCGGCAAATTGCTGGCGGGCAGCGGTTTCGCCCATGGCATCAATTTTATTGGCAATAAGCAGGTATTGTATGTGCTCTTTCTTAAAATTTTCAATGGCTGTTTGCAATGCGGCAGCCGCGGTGGTGTTTACATCAAATAAATACAATACCACATCAGCAGCTTTCATTTTTTCCAGGCTCTTTTCCACGCCAATGCTTTCAATAATATCTGCAGTATGTTCCCGTATGCCTGCTGTATCAATCAGCCGGAACAAAATTCCATCTATGTTTAATATTTCTTCAATCGTATCCCGGGTGGTGCCTGCAATATCACTAACAATGGCCCGGTTTTCATTCAGCAGGGTGTTTAGTAAGGTAGATTTACCGGCATTGGGCTTGCCAATAATTGCCACACTAACTCCATTCTTAATTACATTACCCAGCTGAAATGACTGCAGCAATTGCTGGGTTACCATATCTGCTTCATTAATTAAAGCATATAATTGTTTGCGGTCTGCAAACTCAACATCTTCCTGGCTAAAATCCAATTCCAATTCTATTAATGCAGAAAAACTCAGTAACTGGTCTCTCAAACCTTTTAGTGCAGTAGAAAAACCACCTTTAATATTTTTTAATGCGGTGTTTCGGCTGGCATTGGTATTGCTGGCAATCAAATCTGCCACGGCTTCTGCCTGTGTTAAATCCAGCTTGCCCTTTAAAAAAGCACGTTGTGTAAACTCTCCGGGTTTTGCCAGGCGGGCACCTTTGTTAATGCAGGCGTTTATTATTTGTTCCAGCACAAACGGCGAGCCATGGCCCGAAATTTCCACCACATCTTCACCCGTGTAAGACCGGGGGCTTTTATATAAAGTAACCACCACTTCATCTATAGGCACATTGTTTTCTTTTAGTACACCCACATGCACGGTGTGCGATGGTTGTTGTTGTAAATCTTTCTTAGCAAACAAAGCATTTACCACTTCAATAGCATGGCTACCACTCAGGCGTATTACGCCAATGGCACCAATACCCGGCGGTGTGGCCAATGCAACAATAGTATCATCCCAACCCGATAGTTTACCCAGCATGTAATTTTTTTTAACCGCTGCAAAAATAGTTTAATTGAGTTGGGTAACCAGCATTGCTTTTTCATGGCGTCATCCTTGCGTCGCACACTTGTGCGGCAAAATATCAGTCTGCAAGCCAGAAAACCCTGAACATGCTTACTTAAAACTCTTTCCAACTTTTTGTTTTGCTGACTAACGGACTTATTGCACAAGTGTGCGACGCAACGGCTGCCGGGCTTTATTAAAATGCCGGCAACAAAATACAGGGGGCACTGTTATATTTGCTGCTACAAAATACATCAGTTATCAGCAATTACAGTTCCATACTAAACAACCCCATTGAATATTTAAAAGGCGTGGGCCCCCTGCGCGGAGACCTGCTTAAAAAAGAACTGAACATTTTTACGTTTGCAGATTTGCTCAATCATTTTCCGTACCGGCATCTGGATAAAACAAAAATTAATTTGGTTAAAGAAATTAACCACCAAACAGAATATGCGCAGGTGGCCGGTAAGTTAGTAAGTAAAGAAATTGTTGGAGAAAAACGTAGCCGCCGTTTAGTGGCACAACTAAAAGACAGTACCGGCACTATTGAGCTGGTATGGTTTCAGGGCATTAATTGGGTAGATAAACTGCTGGAAATTGGCGGGCTTTACCTGGCTTTTGGTAAAACCAGTTTTTTTATGAGCAGTCCGCAGCTTACCCACCCCGAAATAGAACTGTACACCAAAGAAAAAAGCGAGGGTAAAAGTTTTTTAGAACCTGTATATCCCACCACAGAAAAACTAAAAGCAAAAGGGCTGGGGGCAAGGCAAATTGGTAAACTTACTTTTGCCTTGTTTTCTCACTTAGAAGAAAGAGACCTGGCAGAAAACCTGCCGGCAACCATTGTACAGCAGTTTAAATTTATGCCACGCCGGCAAGCCTATTTGCAATTGCATTTTCCATCGGGTACAGAAAATTACCAGCAGGCATTGCAACGCTTAAAGTTTGAAGAGTTGTTTATTACACAGGTGCGTTTAGGGTTGGTGCGCCTGCAACGCCACCGCTACAGCAAGGGTGTGGTGTTTGAACAGGTGGGTAATTTGTTCAATAGCTTTTATAAAAACCATTTGCCTTTTGAGCTGACGGGTGCACAAAAAAGAGTTTTAAAAGAAATAAGAAACGATACTGCGCATGGCCGGCAAATGAACCGCCTGTTGCAGGGCGATGTGGGTAGTGGTAAAACCATTGTAGCATTATTATGCATGTTGCTGGCAGCAGATAACGGTTATCAGGCCTGCCTGATGGCGCCTACAGAAATTTTAGCCACACAGCATTATAATGGCATCAGCCAGTTATTAAAAGATATGCCGGTTACCGTAAAATTATTAACCGGCAGCACTAAAAAGAAAGAACGCAACCAGTTGTTACAGCAGTTGCTGGATGGCAGTCTGCATTTTTTAATAGGCACCCACGCATTAATAGAAGAAACGGTACAGTTTAATAATCTTGGTTTGGCCATTGTGGATGAGCAACACCGCTTTGGGGTGGCCCAACGAGCTAAACTCTGGAAAAAAGGAAACATACCACCACATGTGCTGGTAATGACGGCTACCCCCATACCCCGCACCCTGGCCATGACGGCTTACGGAGATTTAGATTACAGTGTAATTGACGAACTGCCACCCGGCCGCATACCCATCACCACCGTGCACCGTTATGAGCATGCAAGAGCCACCGTATTAGATTTTGTACGCAGCGAAATTGATAAAGGCCGCCAGGCATATATCATCTTTCCGTTAATTGAAGAGTCGGAAAAACTGGATTATGAAAACCTGATGCGCGGCTATGAAAATGTAAAAGCATTTTTTCCGGAACCAATGTATTGGATAAGCATGGTGCATGGCCGGCAGGATGCGGCTACCAAAGAAACCAATATGCAGCGTTTTGTAAAAGGCGATACGCAAATAATGGTATCCACCACAGTAATAGAAGTTGGCGTAAACGTACCCAATGCCACCGTAATGGTAATTGAAAGTACTGAGAAGTTTGGCTTGTCTCAATTGCACCAGTTGCGGGGGCGTGTGGGCCGCGGTGCAGAAAAAAGCTTTTGCATACTGTTAACAGCGCCGCAACCAACCAAAGAAGCAAAAGAACGTATAAATATAATGTGCAGCACCAACGATGGGTTTAAAGTAGCCGAGAAAGATCTGGAGCTGCGCGGCCCCGGAGAAATAGAAGGCACCCGCCAGAGTGGGGCATTAAATTTTAAACTGGCCAGCCTGGTGCAAGACAGCCAGTTGTTGCAAACCGCCAAAAACACCGCCGAAGCTCTTATAAGCGAGGACCCCGAACTGAATTCGGCAGACAATTTGCCCCTTAAACAATACCTGCAGCAACAAAAAGGTAAAACTGCTTGGAGTAAAATTTCTTAAAAAAGTTATGTAGCCGGCACCGGTTCTTTGTGCAACAGCCGTTGCGTCGCACCCTTCAGCCGTTTTGCAGGGTTCAGCAGGGTAGCTGCAGAAAACAGTATGCATTCCGGTTTGTTTAAGCATCTGTTTAAAACCAATGGGCATAAGAAAGGGCCGCAATAATGTTAATATTAAAATATTGCCCGCAGAATAACCAACAGATTACAGAACTATATACATATTTGTAAGGAAATAACGTTTTAAAAAGGTAAATTAGATGAACAGATTGAAGAAGCGACTACACATATTTTTAACTGCGGCTGCTTGCCTCTTTGCCTGCACCATTCAGGCACAGGCAAATTTTGAGTTTGTAGAAAATAAAGGGCAGTGGGATAGCCGCGTACAATTAAAAGGTGCCTTTACTTCCGGCGCATTTTACCTGCGGGGAAAAGGATTTACTGTACTACTGCACAATCCTTACGACTTACAAAAAATGGTGCACGACCATCATGGGCATGGCACCAAAAACACTACAGCCAATAATGCGCTTAGCGCCAGCCGCCCCGGCGATGAGGGCCCCGATGGCATCAGGGCAGACAGTGGTATGGTATTACACTCACATGCTTATAATGTAGATTTTTTAGGAGCCACCCCAGGTTTAAAAGCGCAGCCCGATAAAATACAGGATTCTTACAACAACTACTTTTTGGGAAGCGATAAAAGCAAGTGGGCTGCCAACTGTAAAATTTACAAAGCGGTTAATTATAAAAATTTATATCCGGGTATAGATATACGCTACTACTCTGATAACGGCACCTTAAAATATGATTTACTGGTAAGCCCCGGTGCAGATGTAAATGCCATTGCCATGCAATACGAAGGCGTGGATAAACTCAGCATTAAAAACAATGAACTGATTATTGCTACTTCTGTAGGAGAAGTAAAAGAACTTTATCCCTACAGCTACCAGTTTGATAAAGTAAGTGGTAAAAAAGAAGTGCCTTGTAAGTTTGAAATTGTAAATGGCAATATTGTTAAGTTTAAAATTAAAAATTACGATAGAACGCAGCCGCTGGTAATAGACCCCACATTGGTGTTTTCTACCTTTAATGGCAGCCCGGCCAATAACTATGGGTTTACCGCAACCCCTGGTGCTGATGGTACTTTTTATTCAGGTGCCAGTGTAAGAGAAACTGGTTATCCTACAACCCCAGGAGCTTTTCAAACCGTTTTTGGTGGTGGTGCTGGTCAGAATGGTGTTTCTGATATTGGTATTATGAAATTTAATGCTACCGGTACTGCCCGCATCTATTCAACTTATATTGGTGGAAGTAATAATGAATACCCTCATAGTATTATTGCCGATGGAGCTGGTAACCTGGTTATATTGGGCCGCACTTATTCAGCTAATTACCCCAGAACAGTACCAGTAGTTGGTACAGGTGGTGGTGGCGATATATTGGTTACTAAATTAAATGCTACTGGTACAGCCTTAATTGGTTCAATGATTATTGGTGGAAATGGCTTAGACGGCACTAATATTAAAGACCCACAAAACGGTGCCAGTAGTAATCCACAAAGTATTCATCGTTTTTATGGCGATGATTCCCGCAGCGAAGTAAACCTGGACAATGCGGGTAATATACTTGTGGCCGCACAAACCCAATCAGATAATTTTCCGGTAACGGCTGGTGTATTTCAACCCACAAAAGGGGCTTTACAGGATGGAATGATTATGAAGATTAATGCCAATTGCAATGCATTAATTTTTGCTTCCTTTCTTG
>JANRMC010000103.1:0-5260 GCA_033761915.1 Flavihumibacter sp. | reverse complement strand
TTAGACATTAGCGTGTTGGCTACTTTCTCATCCACCACGCTAAACTCAAACTCGTTGCTTTGTATGCTGCCGGGCACCTGGCTTTTGTAGCCGGTTTGTATTAAGCGGCCTTCATAAGTTTTAAAAATATAACCCTTTTTTACAAAGAAGTTGAGCTCACCGGCCTTGCTGCCTTCTCCAAAAACAAAACTGAAGCGGAAGTAAAAGAAGATAAGCAGCCCTGCTATGATGATGCCGGAAAGAATCATTAAAAACTTTTTCATGTGTTGCCGTGTTGTTTTGTTGAATATTGTTATACAGATGCAGTGTGCGACGCAACAGTTGCTTGCTTGAAAAACAACAGCTGGTTACAAACCATATTTATCAATTAAATAAATGAGTGCTGCCATATTAATGGCGCCCAGTTCCAGCTCTCTTCTGTTTACGTTTTCAAACACATCGTTACGGGCATGGTGCAAATCAAAATACCGTTGCCCATCGGGCGATAAACCGGCCAATGGTGTTTTAAAAGTGCTACGCAGTGGGCCAATATCTGCACCGCCGCCACCCATTGTAAACTGAGATACGCCATAAGGAACAAAGAGCGGCACCCATGTTTGCAGTTTTTGCAATTGTTCTGCACTTACACTAAAACCAAAACTGCGTGGGGTGAAGCCACCCGCATCACTTTCTAAAGCAAAATAATGTTTTTCGTTATTGGCTTTAGCAGCAGCAGCGTATTTCTGTCCGCCACGCAGGCCGTTTTCTTCGTTGGCAAATAATACAATGCGGATGGTGCGTTTGGGTTTATAGCCTAATACTTTTAATGCACGCAACACTTCAATAGAATGTACACAACCTGCCCCATCATCGTGTGCGCCTTCGGCCGGATCCCAACTATCCAGATGGCCGCCAACGGTAATATATTCATCCGGAAACTGGCTGCCGGTTATTTCTCCAATTACATTATGGCCCACTGCATCGGGCAGCATTTGTGCATTGCTTTGGTAATAAAGCTGCACTTTTTTTCCGCTGCTTAATAATTTACCCAGCTTGTCTGCATCTCTTAAGCCCATGGCCGCAGCCGGAATTTTTTTATAAGCACTATCGTAACTGGTGGTGCCGGTATGCGGATGATTGTCTGCCGCTGAAGCGGTCATAGAACGGATAACAATGGCCAACGCTCCGTATTTGGCAGCACGGCTGGGGCCACTGCGGCGGTAAGCACCACTTTCGCCATATGCCCGAAAGGGTTGTATATAACGCGGGTTAAAGGGGTAATTAAAAAATACAATTTTACCTTTCACTTCTTCTTTGCGTTGTTCCAATTCTTCAAAATTATTCATCAGCAATACTTCTGCTTTTACACCAGTGTTGCCGGTGCCTACAGAGTTGCCCAATGCCAGCACATCAAGGGTTTCTTTAACTGGTTTGCCGGCTTCATTGGTATAACTAATCCAGGCAACATCTTTACCACCGCGTACCCAATGGGGCACCATACACTCCTGCAGCCATACCTTATCTGCCCCGGCAGCTTTTAGTGTTTGCACACCCCAGTCTTCTGCTTTGTACATGCCCGCAGAGCCGGCCAGGCGGGGGCCAACAGTCTTACATAATACCCGCAGGTTATCGTAAGCTTTGCCGCTAACCAATATTTCGTCAGCAATTTTAGATATAAAAAGAGAGTCTTCGTTTTGTGCCCGGGTAAATAAGAAAGCGCCAAGGCTAAAGGTGAGTGCCAATAGTAATCTCATGAGCGTAAGTTTTGCTAAAGATAAGCCAAACATTTTGTGGCCAAACAACCGGTGTATAAACGGTAATTACCTCAATTAAAATTAGGTTACCTTCGGCAACTGAAATTAATTTTACAACCGACTTTTTTACTATGCGTATAGGAATTGTTTGCTACCCTACTTTTGGTGGTAGTGGTGTTTTAGCAACAGAATTAGGAAAAGCCCTTGCCGATAAAAACCACCAGGTACATTTTATTACTTATCAGCAACCGGTACGATTAAGTGAGTTTAATGCCAATATATTTTACCATGAAGTGCGGGTGCCTACATATCCGTTGTTTGATTACCCGCCCTATGAAACAGCTTTAGCCAGCACCCTAGTAGATGTTATTTTAAACAACCAGTTAGATTTACTGCATGTACATTATGCCATACCGCATGCCAGCGCTGCTTATATGGCCAAACAAATTGTAGCCAAGCAGGGCAAGCATATTCCGTTTATTACCACACTACACGGTACCGATATAACACTGGTGGGTAAAGATAAAACCTATGCCCCCGTGGTAACTTTTTCTATGAACGAGAGTGATGCCATAACCGCGGTATCAAAAAACCTGCGGGATGAGACCTATGCTTTTTTTAAAATAGAAAAAGAAATAGAAGTCATTCACAACTTTGTAGATGTAAGCCGCTTTCAGAAAAAACCCATTGATGCTTTCAGAAAGGTAATTGCACCCAACGGAGAAAAAGTTTTATTGCATGTATCCAACTTCAGAAAAGTAAAACGTGTAATGGATGTGGTGCAGATTATGGCCAAAGTGCGTGAACAGATGCCCTGTAAATTATTGTTTGTAGGCGATGGCCCCGAACGCAGCGGCGCAGAAAGTCTCTGCCGCGAACTGAATATTATTGATGATGTAAGATTTGTAGGTAAGCAGGAGCAGTTAGAAGATATACTGGCTGTTTCAGATTTATTTTTGCTTACTTCTGAGTACGAAAGTTTTGGTTTAGCGGCCTTAGAGGCAATGGCAGCCGGGGTGCCGGTAATAAGTACCAATGCCGGAGGTTTAACAGAAATTAATGAGCACGATAAAACCGGTTACTTAAGCAATGTGGGTAATGTAGATGAAATGGCCCGGTATGCGCTTACGCTGTTATCCGACGATAAGAAACTGCAGCAATTTAAAAATAATGCCCGCCAACATGCGGCTATTTTCGATATTCATAATATTATACCTATTTACGAAAGATTATACAACCGCTTTTGTAATTGTATTTAAATAAGGGGAGACCAGCATTAGTACTACTATAAAGCATTCTTGCGTCGCACCGTTTAACGGCATAGCCCTGATTTTTGCGTTAGCAGAGTAATGAATACTGTTAAGTTTTGTATACAGAAGAAATCCAAAAAGGTAAACTCTTTCTATTTTTGTAATTTGCCAGCCATAAGAAATGTACTGTAAAAGCGTAGCCACAATGGGTGACCGCTGTTTAACTAAAAGCTATTTAAAACACTTAACTTATGAAGAAATACCTGGGCATTGCCCTCATGTTTACGCTGTTCTTTACTATTATTTCCTGTCAGAAAGAATTGTCTAATGAATCTGTAACCGGTGGAGGAGGTACGGGCGGTACCGGCGCTTTCAGAATGAAGATTGATGGCGTGCAGTGGGTGGCCGACAAACAGGCGGGTGCTGCAATTATGAATGGCCTGATAAATATAACTGGCATCAGCGCATCCAAAAAATCTTTTGTAATAACATTAAGTGGTACCAGCACGGGAACATATATTTTAGACCCTAATTCTTTTAATGTAGCTGCTTTAACAGACAGCACAGAAAATCCATTTGTATATGCCAGCAACCAGGGTGCTGATACTTCAGAATCTGGTGGAAAAGTAGTGGTGACTAAAATTGATACAGTTAAAAAAACAATTTCAGGAACCTTTAGCGCAAAACTCTTCCGGGCTTTGGATAGTAAACGAAAAATAATTACAGAAGGAGTTTTTGAAAATATTTCTTATAGCACCAGTTTGCCACCTGCTAATAGCACAGATACTTTTAGAGTAAAAATTGATGGGGCAGACTGGGTACCCAGCAGCATTACCGCAGTATCTGTTGCTGTAACCAACCAGCTTGCTGTGGTGGCTAATAATAGTACAGCAACAAAAACAGTTGGTTTAACCATGCCCTTGGGTGTTACCGCCGGCTCTTACACACTTGATTTTTTTGGTGGCCAGTATATTGGCCAATACAATCCAAACAGTAGTATATTTTTAGCATCTGAAACTGGCACATTGACTATTATTGAGCATAATGCCACCACCAAGCGCATCAGGGGTAATTTTAATTTTAAAGCAAAGGCTTTATTAACTACAGATAGTGCACAACTTACAGCAGGTTATTTCTCTGTAAAATATCAATAAAAGAAAGCGATCGATTTAGTACTGGCAATATTTTTAGAAATAGCTATCCGGTATGTACTAAATACTCAAAAGCTAAGTACAAATTCTGTTAAGGTTTTCAACGGGCAATGATGCTGAATTTTGTAACAGGGCCTGGTAACTATGTAAAATAAAGAAGCCGCTTCTATTTGAAGCGGCTTCTTTATTTTATTAATCTATTGGGGGTTTATAACTTAACCACCTGAATGGTTTGGTTGGTATCGCCCACTTTTACTTTAATTATATAATTGCCGGTGCTTGCACGATCCATCGGTACTCTTATTCTGTTTTTACCAGCCACAACAGTTTGTTGTGAAGTGGCAATGCGTGTGCCAGCAACAGACCACAACTCAGTTATAATAACGTCTGCTTTAGGTGCCGCTATTTCTAACTCTGCATATGCAGTGCGAACAGGGTTGCTTAATAACTTAATACCGAAGGCATCGCCTTTAACCGTTACATCAATTACTTTGCTGTAAGTGGCGCGGCCGTTTTCATCTACCTGGCGGATGCGGTAGTAGTTTTTACCAGCAGCAACATCTGCATGCGTAAAGTTGTATGAACTAACAGTGGCTACATTACTTATTTTTCCAACAGTGGTGAAGTTTACGCCATCAGCTGCATGTTCAACTTCGTAATAGTCTGCATCGGCATTGTTGCTAACATTCCAGCTTAATGCAACATTATTGCCGGTTACTTTTGCTTCAAAAGACTTCCAGCTAACTGGTAATGCGCCTAACGCTTTTGTTATAAAAGAGTAAACTACATTGTTGTTTAAAGTAATGCCTGCAAAGTTCATGCGGGTGCCTGTAAAACTAGCAGGGGTATAGAAAGAAACAGTTCCGGTGGTAAAGTCACCATCACCATCTTCATCAACCATCAGTTTAAAATCGGTAACAGTACCTACCACACCGGTGGTGGCAATACCTGCTAAATCAAAGCTTATATTTACAGTACCTAAGTTGCCGGTGTGTTGAATTTTCCACTCACGTACCAGGCGCTGAGAGCCTGTAGCCGTTGCCGGAAGATCTGATGTGGTTTCTGTTAAAGCAGCATTGTTATGGCCTGTAAGCATAAACTCAAGATCAGATAATGCTGAAGCGTT
>JANRMC010000102.1:0-23755 GCA_033761915.1 Flavihumibacter sp. | reverse complement strand
GCTGCCCGTAGGAAACTTAAACGGCATTTTAATGCACGATGCAAATAACGGCTATGTTGTTGCCCCGGGCGGTGCATTGTTCAAAACAACTGATGGAGGTACCAGTTGGGTATTGGATATAGCACCTACAAATAGTTTATTTAATACAATGGCATTTGCACCTAAAAAAGTTCCGGCTAGTATTAGTATGGTGAACCGTAAGTTGTTTGTAACAGGGGCAAATCTTTCGGGTGCCCCTTTAATGGAATACGGCAATCCGGCAGATATTGCAGTTAATGCTGCTGAAACCATTACCAATCCTACCTGTACCAATCCAAATGGTGGCAGCATTGTTATTAATGCCACTGGCGGCATCGCCCCATATACTTACAGCATCGATGGGGTAACTTTTCAAACAAGCAATACTTTTAATGGGTTAAGTCAGGGTGCCAAAACAATAACCGTAAAAGATGCCTATTGTGGCATACTGATAAAAAATATTACGGTTGGCTTTACAGATAACTTAACGCTTACTACAAATAATGATACCCTTGCTTGCGCCGGCGCACCGGTGCAAATGCTGGCTACCAGTGCCGCAACAAGTTATAGCTGGAGCCCCGCTTCCGGTTTAAGCAACCCGGCTATCAGTAATCCCGTTGCACGAGTAAATACGAATACAGTATACACTGTTACAGCCAGCCTCAACGGATGCGTAAAAACAAAAACAGTTACCATTACTGTTAAACCTTCGCCATCAGTTGAAGCAGGCAACGATAAAACGATTGTTGCCGGAGATCAGGTTATTTTAGAAGGAAGCAGTTCTGCTGCTACACCGGTTTCTATTGAATGGACGCCTGCTGCGTCTCTTTCTTTAGCAAATACATTCAGTCCGGTAGCACGCCCCAACACAACAACCGTGTATACCCTTACTGTTAAAGACAATAATAATTGTACTGCTACAGATAATGTAACGGTAACGGTGGTTCCTAATTGTATTAAAGTAATGAATGCCTTTACGCCTAACGGAGATGGTGTTAATGAAAGATGGTTGGTGACCACCGGCTCATCTTGTGCCACTCAAATTAAAGCCGTTGTCTTTAACCGCTATGGCAATATTGTTTACGAGAATACAAATTATCAAAACAACTGGGATGGTACTTACAAAGGCAAACCGGTTGCAGATGGCACCTATTATTACACGGTTACCTATCGTTTATTAAATGGCAGAGATGTTATTATGAAAGGCGATATAACAATTTTAAGATAATTTCAAAACAACTGTTATGAGATATTTAGTAATTGGGGTTATTGGGCTGTTAACGGGCTATACAAGTATGGCTCAGCAATTGCAAACTTCTTCCATGTACGATTTGCAGGGAGTGTTTCATAATCCGGCTATGGGAGGCACACAAAAAAATAATATAGCCGGCGCCACTTATCGTTCACAATGGAGTGGTATCAGCGGCTCCCCTAAAACAGCCACTTTGTTTGGTTCTTTTAAGTTGCCCGATATGAATGCAGGCATCAGCGGATATTTGTATAACGATAAAACAGGCCCTACTTCCCGAACCGGTTTGCAGTTATCAATGGCCAAACACATTCCATTAGAAAACAATGCAAAACTTTCATTGGGTATTGAAGCCCGTTTACAGCAATTGTCTTTAGACAGGGCCAAGCTGATGGAAACATTGGGTTCAGACCCCGCCATCGGTTCATCCAGTAACGATTTTAAGTTTGATGCCGGTTTTGGTATTGCATACGTCAGCGAAAAATGGCAATTGGGTGCTTCGGTATCTCAGTTGGTGCAGTCTAAACTTAATTTTTATTCAGGCAATCTTAGTCGCAGCCAGCAGGGCCGGTTATACCGGCATTACTACCTGCACGGTGCTTATAAATGGAATGTGGATGGCACCACCGATATCATACCTAATTTTTTGATGATTTATTTGCCCAATGCGCCCTTAGAATTTCAGGGCGGTTTCAGGGTAGAACATAATGAAACTTTTTGGTGGGGGCTGGCACTCCGTGCAAAGCAAAGTTTCATGCTTACAGCAGGGCTTCATGTAAACAAAAAGTTTACTATCGGATATTCATTTGATATGTACAGAACACCGCTCAGCATATTCGATCGTGGTTCTAATGCCCACGAACTAATGCTTCGCTATAACTTTTTGAAATGAGCAACCTCTCAGAGTAAAAACAACGGCAGCTGAATTACGGGCAGCTGCTTTGTTGTTTTATAAGGTTTCTGTTTTGTTACCGGCAGTGGTAATTCTGTTCAGCATTGTTGTGTCACTCACTTCAGCGGCAGTGCTGTCCCATAACTTTTTTATTTAACAGGTTTCTTGTAGGCATGTAAAACATAGCCCTCATTACCACCAATTGTAATTGCCTGTTGCAGCACAAATCCCTGCTGTTCGTACCACTTAAAGTTGCGCGGCTCGGAAGTTTCTAAATAAACCGGCAGGCAATCATTTTTTGCTTCGCTTAGTATTTGTTGTAAAAGTTTGGTACCGCTGCCTTTTTGTTGCAAAGCAGGCGTAACGCCCACATACCATAAATGATAAAAAGCAGGATCGGGGTATAATTGCTTCAGATTTTTTTCCCGCTTCATTACCCTATGTATGCGCCCCCAACTCAATAGTTGTATCACAAACATCAGGTCTCGCAAAATTGCTTTAGCGCTATTGTTTTTTTTATGGGGTAATAATAATAAAGCCGCTGAGCCGGCATTGCCATCCAGATAAATCTTACCAAACTCAGCACAACAATCATAGCAATAACTCAGCAGGGTTAAAATTTTGCCTTCATCAGAGCCTGCTATATATAAAACACTTTTGTTATGCCTGAACGCAGGTAATAAAATTTGCAACACTTTATTTTTGGTATCATTCATGCTTAAAAGCTATAAGTAATACAGGTATGTTATTAAACCTTTTTTATCAAATTGTATCCAAGGCGTATCATTTCGGGCATCATAAAGAAAAATAATGTCTGTAAAACTAAACTCTTTTTTTATCCGTATTTACAAGTTTTATTCAATAGAACTTTTGGCAGCTAAAAATATTCCGTATTTATAAAACTAAAAAAGTATCAATATGAAACTACAATCAATGTTGTTAACAACTGCTTTATTTGCCGCCACTCTCGGGCAGGCTCAAAAAAACGAATCATCTGTTTATTTACGGGCGGGTGTCAATCTTGCCAATGTAAGTATTAAAGATAATGGCACCATTGATGAGGCCAATATGCTGCCCTCATTTCAGGTAGGTTTGCAGGGCGATATTCCGGTAACATCATTCCTGTCTTTACAGCCCGGTATTTTATTTACCGGAAAAGGTTCAAAAACGCAAATGGGCAATACTACCGATGCTAACTATTACCGCGCCACCAGTAACCCTTATTACATAGAGGTGCCCATGAATATCACATTCAAACTGCCACTAAATAAAGAGTCTAAATTTTTTGCTGGCGCAGGTGGCTATGCTGCAATGGGTATTGCAGGTAATAGAAAAGCCGATGGAAAAATATTTGGAGTAGCCTTTAGTAATAAAGAGCGCATTGATTTTTCAAACGATGATCCCACCACCAGTGGTGAAGAAGGAGCTGGCTTCGGTATTATGAAGCGCTTTGACTTTGGTTTAACAGGTACCGCCGGTTTTGAAGGCAATGCAATTGTAGTGGCGGCTAATTATGGGTTGGGGCTTGCAAAACTGCAATCGGGCACAACCAATGGTACAGATAATAACAATAAGCACCGTGTGCTGAGTATTACCATTGGTTTTAAACTATAGAAACTCTATGAACACAAGGCCATGTCTTAACAAAGGCATGGCTTTTTTATTTGCCCGCTTTTATTTTCAGAAAATCACTGCCGTGCAGTAAACGGGTAAGGTTTTGGTTACCGGTATTAAAAAACTGCTCCTGGTTGTTGAGCGATACGATGCGCCAGAAGTTTTTATTTTTTAATTCTTCAAAGTCGTTGCCTTTGATAAATACTCCGGTAAAATTATTACGGTTTTTAAAAGAAATGGTAACAATGCGTTCATTATCGCTTTGGCTGTTTACCACTTTTTCAATTTGTTCGGCTGTCATACTTGTAAGTTTTAAATAAAACAGGATAGCGGTTGGCTATCCTGTTTTAAAATTGTTTTACCAACGGCTGCTGAAAGATTTCTTGGGAGCTCTTTCTTCACGTGGTTTAGCTTCAGTTACGCGGATGGCACGACCTTCCACTGTTGCTCCGTCTAACTCTGCAATTGCTTTTTGAGCGGCTGCATCGTCGGTCATTTCAACAAAACCGAAACCACGGCTGCGGTTGGTCATTTTGTCTAAAATAACTTTGCTTGAAGTAACTTGACCGTAATCTTCAAAAAAACCTCTTAAGTCATCATCCATTACGTTGAAGCTTAAGTTTGAAACATAAATGTTCATGCTTAAAAATTGAACTTTAAAAATGCTTGAGAATAAAGCAGGCGTAAAAGACAAATAAACGATTAGCAGAAATGTGCTTAGCAGAAATATTGTACACTTAACAAATGCTGTTGAAACTCAAATTAACGCCGCAAATATACAACGCAATGACGGCATTACCGTTTTTATTTTAAAGTTTACTGTTAAAGTTTAGCTGCAGCAGCTTCAAATGCCTTAACAGCAAGGGCTTAACCGGCAAAAAATTATTCAATTACAATATCGTACTGCGTTAATAAACCGGGCAGGCCCTGCAGGCTAAACTTTGTTTTGGATAGTTTATTATGCTGTGGATGTATAGAAAAATTAAAAGCGGTGGTGAAATCGGTTTGGTGTAAAAGGGTATTATCAAAAACGGCCCGCTCCAGATTGCAGTGGTGAAATACAACACCGGTTAAATCGGTATTGGTAAAAATAACCTCCTGTAGCTGGCAAGTATTAAACTGCAGTTGCTTCAGCTTCATTTCATAAAAAGAACCCAGGGATAAGATGCTGTTGGTAAACTGAGCACTGAATAAAAAAGCATTACAATCCTGCCACTGCAAGCCAGTAAGATTACAATCGGCAAACACCACATCGCGGAATGAAGTTTGCGGTACCAGTGCCAGTTTAAAATTACAGGCGGTAAACCGGCAATCTATAAACACGGTTTGAAAAAGATTGGCTTCAGAAAAATTACAGTTAATAAAAGTACAGTTGTCGTACTCTTTGCCGGCAAGCCGCTGCTTGCTGTAATCTGCTTTTTCAATGGTTTGGTCTTCTATGTATTCTTTGCTCATAACTACTGATAAGAAAAATTTAGTACCACTGTACAAGTCCCGCAGAAGACGGGATGAAGTGCAACTGCTACTCGTTCCTCGTAGCGTTGCCGCTAACATGTGCGACGCAACGATGCTGAATAGCAGTACCAAAGCCGGGTACCAAAACTAAGTGGTTACCACTTTTACATCAAACTCCGGATTTACATATAAATAATTGGCCAGCTCATCGTTCATCTGAAAACCATTTTCTACCGTTACCAGGCTAATGGCCAGTTTTTCTTTGGGCTCTTTTATATTAAAGCGCAGGGCACTGTTGCCGGGATGCGATTTAATATTTTGCACCAGAAAATTGACCATGTTATTGTTTAAATGTCTTGCTTCCAGTTCTATGGTTACCTGTTTGGTTAGTTGTTCTTTTATCGTTTCCAGCAAAATCATCCGTTCTATTTTAAACTCCAGTTCTGGTTTATTAAAACGTTGTTTAAAAAAGCCGGTTATGTATACGTTCAATCCTTTTTCCAGAAAATTACGGTAGCGGTTGTAATCTTCGCTCCACAGCATGAACTCTGTTTTACCGCTGTAATCTTCTATGCTTAATACTGCAAAGTTTTTACCGGTTTTAGTAACGCGGTGCTGTGCATCTATTACCAATCCGGCCAGTTTGTACAGGCGGTTATTATTGGTTTGTACGGTAATGGTATTGCGTATTTCAGTAAACTCCTGTAAAGAAATGATGCCGTAATGCTGCATCTCAAACTTAAAATGATCCAGCGGGTGACCGCTCATAAACATACCGGTTACATCTTTCTCATGATCCAGCAATTCCGTTAAGGTCCACGGCTCGCAATTAGGAATTTTTGGTACGGGCACTTCCATTACACTGGGCAGGTCTCCAAACAAAGTATTGCTGTTGCCTTGTGTTTGTGCCTGGTAATTATTACCAAAGCGAACAATTTTTTCAAGCCCGTTGGTATTATCGCCCTGCGGCATAAAAAAGTATTGTGCCCGGTGCATTTCTGTAAAACAATCGAAGCCGCCTGCGTAAACCAGACTTTCTAATGTTTTTTTATTTACGGTGCGTTGGTTTACCCGTTTTATAAACTCAAATATATTTTTGTAAGGCCCTTTTTTATTACGTTCTTCAATAATGCTTTCAACGGCTGCTTCGCCCACGCCTTTTAAACCACCCAAACCAAAACGTATTTCTCCTTTGGTGTTTACAGCAAAGCCTTTTAATGATTCATTAATATCTGGCCCCAGTACTTTTATGCCCATGCGTTTGCACTCTTCCATAAAGAAGGTGATTTTTTCAATACTGCCGGCGTTGTTTAATACGGCCGCCATGTACTCAGAAGGGTAGTGGGCTTTTAAATACGCTGTTTGGTACGCAACAAATGCGTAACAGGTAGAGTGCGATTTGTTGAAGGCGTATTGCGCAAAGGCTTCCCAGTCGGTCCAAATTTTTTCAAGCTTATCTGCGGCCAGGTTTTTTGCGGTGGCGCCATCAATAAACTTGCTCTTCATTTTATCCAGCGTCTTACGATCTTTTTTACCCATGGCTTTACGCAGTACGTCTGCATCGCCTTTACTAAAGCCAGCTAGTTTTTGAGACAGCAGCATCACCTGCTCCTGATACACCGTAATACCATAAGTGTCTTTCAGGTATTCTTCCATCTCGGCCAAATCATAAGAAATGGGCTCGCGGCCATGCTTACGGTCTATAAAGTTGGGGATATATGCCAATGGGCCCGGCCGGTACAAGGCATTCATGGCAATCAGGTCGTCAAATTTATCGGGCTTCAGATCCCGCAGGTATTTTTGCATACCCACACTTTCAAACTGAAACGTACCATTGGTTTCTCCGCGTTGGTACAGTTCAAATGTTTTAGCATCATCCAACGGTAAATCATCCAACACAATATCCACCCCGTGGTTCATTTTTATCAATACAAGGGCGTTTTTTAAAATGGTTAAGGTTTTTAAACCCAGAAAGTCCATTTTAATTACACCGGCTTCTTCAATAATACTGCCTTCAATTTGAGTTACCCACAAGTCGGAATCTTTTGCAGTGGCCACCGGTATCAGTTCGGTTAAATCTTTAGGGGCAATAATAATACCTGCTGCATGTATGCCGGTATTGCGTACCGATCCTTCCAGTATCTCTGCTTCGTGCAAAACTTTACTTTCAAGGCTGGTGCCATTATATACTTCGCGGATGCGTTTTACACTTTCCACATCTTCGGGTATCAGCTGTTCTTTTTCTTCCAGGCTTTTTGGGCCATCCTTTGCTGTTATAGGTGCATGCAGCACTCTTTTTAATTCAATGCCCGGCCGTTCCGGCACCAGTTTGGCCAAGGCGTTAGAGTCGGCCAATGGCAAATCCATCACCCGCGCCACGTCTTTAATACTCATTTTGGCTGCCATGGTGCCGTAGGTAATAATTTGTGCCACCTGGTTTTTGCCGTATTTGTCCACCACGTAATCAATTACTTTCTGGCGCCCCTCATCGTCAAAATCCGTATCAATATCCGGCATGCTTTTACGGTCGGGGTTTAAAAACCGCTCAAACAGCAGGTTGTATTTAATGGGGTCTATATTGGTAATGCCAATACAGTAAGCTACCACGCTGCCTGCTGCAGAACCACGGCCCGGGCCTACAAACACCCCCAGGTTGCGGCCGGCTTTAATAAAATCGCTTACAATTAAAAAGTAACCGGCAAAGCCCATGGTTTTAATGGTAAACAATTCAAAATTGATGCGTTCTTCAATGTCGGCAGTGAGGGTTTCATAACGGTTTCGGGCACCTTCCCAGGTAATATGCTGCAGGTATTCCCACTGGTTTAAATTACTATCGCTGTGTTTTTGAAAAGAAGCAGGAATAGGAAAGGCGGGCAACAGAATATCTCTCTTCAAATCCAGCACGTCTATTTTACTTACAATTTCATTGGTGTTATCAATGGCTTCCGGCAAATCATGAAACACCTCTTTCATTTCTGCCGTTTTCTTAAAATAAAACTGATCGTTCGGAAATGCAAAGCGGTAATTTTTTGACAATACATCATCGTCAGAAAATTCCCGCAGGGCAGGGGTGGCCTGTTTCTCGCCGGTATTAATACACAGTAAAATATCGTGGGCGTTAAAATCTTTCTGATCTACATAGTGAGAATCGTTGCTGGCAATAACTTTTACATTGTATTTTTTGGCATAACGCAGCAATACGGCATTTACCTTATCCTGCTCGGCCATGCCATGGCGTTGCAACTCTACATAATAATCTTCCTGAAAAATATTCAGCCACCAGCGAAATTCGTTTTCACCTTCTTCTTCTCCTTTTTTTAAAATGGTTTGCGGCACCAGTGCACCCAGGCAACAGGTGGTGGCAATTAACCCTTCGTGGTGGCGATGAATTAATTCTTTATCAATACGCGGGTATTTAGAATACAAACCCTCTATATAACCCAGCGAAGTAAGCTTTACCAGGTTTTTATAACCGGTATCGTTTTTTGCCAGTAATATCTGGTGGCAACGCGGGTCTTTTTCTTCTTTAGAAAATGTTTTACGGTGGCGGTTTTCAGTAATATAAAATTCGCAGCCTACAATGGGTTTTACTTTCAAATTGCCGTTGGCATCTTTATGTTTGTAGGCTTCTTTCACAAATTCAAAAACGCCAAACATATTGCCATGGTCGCTAATAGCCAGGGCCGGCATATTATCATCCAATGCTTTTTTATACAGGCTTTCAATAGGCGCAGCACCATCCAGCAAAGAAAATTGTGTATGTACGTGTAAGTGCGAAAACTGGCACATGAGATAATGAATAATTGGTAATTAGTAATTGGTAATTGATAACCGTCAATTACCTGCTTTATTAAATGCTATTTATGTAACGGGCTGTTGTTTTTCATAGCGGCATCGTTGCGTCGCACTCTTGTGCTTTTTGCTATTTAATAAGCAAGTACTAATAAACATTGGTCAATTATTATACCTGCAGTACAAGTGTGCGACGCAACGGCTGCTGAATAAAGAACTGAAGCTCAGTACATAAAAAAAGCGAACCTGCAATTAACAACAAAGTTAGAAGGCATTAAAGCACATTATTTCCACAACTTGCACTATTTTTGCCGTTCACTGCCAATATCACATTAAACAAACCAGTATGCGTTTTATATACCTGATAGTAACAGTTTTTTTGTTCAGCTCCTGCGCCGTGTTTAAACCGGCGGTAGATAAAAAACAGGCTACCACGCAACAGCGTTCTGCGGCGCCAGTGTTTATAGATAATATAAGCAGTAAACCTGCTACAAATAATACCACCGTTTTTGTAAATACTCCGGCAGTGGGCAGTGTTACCAACAGCAATAATTATAATGCTATTGAACAACTGGAAATGTTGCCATTTAAATACAGTATTTTATTAGATGTGGCGGTAGAAGAATTGAATAATATTGCATTGCTGCAATTTATGAATGAGTGGTATGGTACCCGGTATAAATTTGGCGGCAGCACACATGCCGGTATTGATTGCTCTGCTTTTTCTGGTGCGTTACTTTTAAATGTGTTTGGCATTGCGTTGCCGCGCATAGCAAAAGATCAATACAAAGTTTGTGAACGTATTAAAAAAGATGAGTTGCAGGAAGGTGATCTGTTATTTTTTCATACCACCCGCAAAGGCATTTCTCATGTAGGCGTTTACCTGCGTAATAATAAGTTTATACACGCTTCTTTAAACTATGGGGTTGTCATCAGCAGTTTAGATGACCCTTATTACTCCCGCACTTTTGTAGGTGCCGGCCGAGCTAAAACAACCGGCAACCTAACTTCTGCCGCAGCTAATTAAAGTTGTTTTGCTGTTATGTAAAAGTTTCTGTCAACCTTAAATTGTTTGGCATCCAACCAATCTGCAAAAGAAATGCTTTGCCATTTTTGGGTGGGCTTTAACCATTGTTCTTTACCTGCAAAAAATTTAACGGGCATATTAAAGCCCGTTACGCAGTTGCTCCAGCGGTAAGTTACTGTGCGGCCCTTAATTTTATATTCTAAAACGGGGATTTGGGTGGTGCGCAGGTATTGGTCAAACACTTTAGAAAAATTGATGCCAGTTTGTTTGTTAATATATTCTTCTATCTGTTGGGTGGTTACTGTTTGGTGGTAAAATGTTTTATTTAACCCGCGCAGTATTTGCCTGAATTTTTCGTCGTTATTAATAACATGGCGTATGGTGTGTATCATATTGCCACCTTTATAATACATATCTCCACTGCCTTCTCTGTTTACATTGTAGGGGGCAATAATGGGTATATCGTTAGCAATATTATTGCGGGTGCCAATTACATAATCATTACCGGCTTCTATACCAAACTGGCATTGTGTAAATATGGTTTCGCTGTAATTGGTAAAGCTTTCGTGAATCCACATATCGGCAAGGTCTTTAGAAGTAATATTGTTACCAAACCACTCGTGTCCGCTTTCATGGATAATAATAAAATCCCATTTCAGACCCCAGCCGGTGCCCGAAAGATCGCGGCCCAGGTATCCATTTTTAAATTGATTGCCATAGGCAACAGCGCTTTGGTGTTCCATGCCCAGATGCGGAGATTCTACCAGTTTAAAACCATCTTCATAAAAAGGGTAGGGGCCAAACCATTTTTCAAAACATTGCAGCATGGGTAATACCTGCTTAAACTGTTCTTTAGCTTTTGTATCGTTATAATCTAATACCCAATAACTCAGGTCGAGGTTTTTTTCTGTTTCGCCAATATAGGTTTCTGAAAAATTGGTGTATTTGCCAATGTATGGAATGATGTTATAATTATTGATAGGGTTGGTTACTTTCCAGGTCCATGCCGTGGTGCCGTTGCTACTCGGTTGTTTATTAACCAGGCGTCCGTTACCTACTGCGGTTAAACTATCCGGCACAATCATAGTAAGAGTGGCGCCATTATCAGGCTCATCACTTTGATGGTCTTTACATGGATACCAAACACTGGCGCCCAGACCCTGGCAGGCCACACTCATCCATGGGTTATTATTGCGGTCTTTCTTCCAAATCCAGCCACCATCCCATGGCGGGCGGGTAGCTTCTTTGGGTTTGCCGTGGTAAAAGATGGTTATAGTGTAATCCTGATTTACTATGAAGCCACCGGGTGTATTTATAAACCAGGCATTGCCATCCCGGCTGAGGTCTTTACTGATATTGGCATGCCATGTTTTATCTTTTATTGAAGGGATGGCCGGTGCAATGTTAATACTATCTATTTGCAAAGTACCCTGCAGGTCTATTTGCATTTTATTGCCGGCTGTCATTGCTTTAAAGCGGATGCTGGTGCTGGCAGATATTGTTTTTGAATCAAAGTCGGGCTGTACGGTAATGGCATAGTGTAATACATTCCACCAGGCTCTTTCTGGTGTTACAGATCCTCTTAAGGTGTCTTGCCGGGTAAGGGTTTTTATTTTATGATCCAGTTGTGCATTTGCTGCCCATGCCAGGCATAAGCTTATACAGGCTACCGTAATTTTTTTCATCTTGCCGTGGTGATTAATTTTTGAGTGCTAAATTTATGGCATTTATGATTCAAAAAAAGTACAGTATTGTACCAACGGCTGAAGGGATTGCGACGCAACGATGCCGCCACCGTGTTACCGCGGCTGGTATTATTATAACCATACTATGTATAGTTACCGCAGCTTTTAGTTGTACTAACCATACCAAAAACAACAAGACTGTTTTTCATTACAATGAAGCTACGGGTATTGCCTCTATGGATCCGGCATTTGCCAAAAACCAATCCATTATGTGGGCGGTGCATCAGGTATATAATACCTTGGTGGAGACGGATAGTAACCTGAACATAGTGCCATCACTGGCCACCCGTTGGACGGTGAGTGAGGATAGAAAGACTTATACTTTTTTTCTGCGTAATGATGTTTGGTTTCATGATAGTCCGGCTTTTAAAAATGGTAAGGGCCGTAAAATGACCGCAGCTGATGTTGTTTACAGCTTACAAAGGATTATTGATAAAAGCACCGCCAGCAGCGGCGCATGGATATTTAATGGCAAGGTGGATAGTCTGCAGGGTTTTAAAGCAATGAACGATACGGTGTTTCAACTGCAGTTATTACAACCGTTTAATCCGATACTGGGTTTATTAAGCATGCAGTATTGTTCTGTAGTGCCGCAGGAAGTGGTGGCATTTTATGGAAAAGATTTTAGAACCCATGCCTGTGGTACAGGCCCTTTTAAAATGGTGGCATGGGAAGAAGGGCAGGCCATGGTTCTGGTGAAGCATGAACAATATTTTGAAAAAGACAGCAGTGGTTTGCGCCTGCCTTATTTAGATGGTATTAAAATATCTTTTTTTGATAGCAAGGCTACAGAGTTCTTATTGTTTCAACAGGGGCAACTGGATTTTATTAACGATCTGGATGCTTCTTTTAAAGATGAAGTAATCAGTAAAAAAGGAAATTTAAAAAAAGAGTGGCAGGGAAAAATAACCTTGGTGCGCCATCCTTACCTGAATGTTGAATATTTAGGGATGCTGGTAGATACCAATAATGCGGTACTCAAAAATTCTCCCACCCGGTATAGGGCCATACGACAGGCTATTAATTATGGATTTGACCGGCGCAAGATGATGTTATACCTGCGTAATTCTATTGGCACCCCGGCAGAGAGTGGTTTTGTTCCTTCGGGCCTGCCATCTTTTAATGCAGCAAAAGTAAAAGGGTATTATTACAACCCTGCCAAAGCAAAACAATTATTGAAGGAGGCTGGTTTTACGGCAAGCAATCCTTTGCCTGCTATAAAATTATTAACCATACCTATTTATGCCGACCTGGCCAGTTTTATTGCCAGAGAGTTGGAAGATGTAGGTATTACTGTGCAGGTGGAAGTGGTGCAGAAAAGTTTTTTGCTGGAACAAACAGCCAAGTCTCAGGCAATTTTCTTTAGAGGTAGCTGGATAGCTGATTACCCGGATGCTGAAAACTATTTAAGCTGTTTTTATTCCAGAAACCCATCACCCCCTAATTATACCCGCTACAAAAACCCGGCTTTCGATCTTTTGTACGAACAGGCCCTGGTAGCCACCAGCGATAGTGCCCGTTATTTATTATACCAGCAAATGGACCAACTTTTAATGAACGATGCCCCTGTTGTACCCCTTTGGTACGATGAGGTTTTCAGGCTGGTACAGCCGCATGTAAAAGGCTTTTCTCCAAACGCATTAAACTTATTAGAACTGCGAAGGACAAAAATTGAAAAAATATTTTAAGTTTTTTTCTAATACTAAACGATTGAAATGCAATTGATCTGAAACAAGCTTCGTAAATATACGAGGGCTGAAAGGGCCTACAGGCTTGCATTTATAAAAACACGGTATTAGCTTTACATCGTTGTTTTACTACAACACTTCAGAAATCCACAGACTCCTCCTGAGAAACTTCCATCCAACATCCCCTGAAAGATTTACAACTGTTGACCGTAATCCTTGATTAACCATTCGTACTTATTTTTTTACCCTTAATTGATCGTACTTATGAAAGCGAATGGTACCCAAACCTCTTTAAGAAAAGACATTTTTGTAGTTGTATTAACTACACTTTTAACTTGTATCAGCCTGGCTGCCTTTACGCAGCCCGACTACAACTTCAGCACAAAAACATTATTGACTGGCACAGACCGCCAACTTGGTGCAATTTACCGCTATACCAATGTGAAGCCCGGTTTTGATGCTATTCTTGAAATTACAGATATCACCCCCGGTGTTACAGTAACTGAAATGGATGGTACTTCTGGTTACCCGGAAGCGATACAACCTACCTTGCGTAACACTGCCAATACAAAAGGACATCTGGAAATGACGATTACTTTTGTTACTGCCGGAACGTTCACTCCTGCCAATCAGTTAGAAATACCTGTTACCTGTATTGATGTGGATGGCCAATCAGGTAGTGGTGGCAGCATCAATGAGTATGATGAAATATACCTGAATGGTGGCGGTTATATGGATTATGATATGCTGGCTGGTGAATTATTAGTAGTGCAGTCTGGTGGCTGGTTTATTGGTACCAATATTGGTAACATTGATTATCCCGGTCGTGATACCTCTGCAACACAAGTAATGTTCAGCACAGTAAATGCCAATCTTTCTACTGTTGTCATCCGTGTGGGAGTTGACAATAAGTCAACTGGTACTTCAAGTCGTTTAAGAAGTGTTTATTTTAAACGCTTTCGTTACCCCAATTCATTTTTAAGCACACCTTGTTTAACAGCTTTTACCGGTGTACAAAAAAATGGTAAGGTAGAACTGCAGTGGACTCTGGCAAAGTGTAACCCTTTAACTACTGTAGTGGTTGAAAAAACAAATAACCCCAGCTCATTTACAACTGCTGCAACAATTTGGGTAAACACCGAAGAAAATAAAACTTCTTATAACTATACCGATAATAATGCTGCCGGTAAAACCTATTACCGCTTAAAAATGATCAGCGCAAACGGTATTGTTACTTACAGCAATGTGTTGGTGTTTAATAATACAGAAAAAACAAGCAATGCTTTTAAAGTGTATCCAAGCAGCGTAAACGATCAGGCTACTATTGCTGTTACCGCTGTTGCTGCTGCACAAGCTCAATTGCAGGTGTTTGATATGAATGGCCGTGTTGTAATGCAAAAACCTATTGCTTTACAACAAGGTGCTAACACCATTACAGTAAATGGTTTTTCACAATTGCCTTCTGGTAATTATGTGGCAGGTATTTTAAATGCAGGTCAGTTACAAACTCAAAAAATTATGGTTCAATAAGGGTTGCTAATCTCTAAAAAGTACAGGGCCCCGTTGTAACGGGGCCTTTTTTATTTTTTTACCGGCAACAGTAATTCTTATCAGCATCGTTGTGTCACTCTCTTCAGCAGCTGTGCAGGCAGGAGCCTTTTTATAAGGCATTAATAATTTCTATGGCTTTATCCACCATGGAAGGGGTAACATTTAAATGCGTAACAAATCTTATTTGCGTGGCAGATATGGCAAAGCATTTAATACCTTTTGTTTGCAGCACGGCTGCCAGTTCTTTGGCAGTAGTGGCGCCCGTTACTTCAAACACAATAATATTGGTTTCAACAGGCATTATAGCGCCGGTAAAACTTTTACCCGCTAATGCTGCTGCAATCTGTTGTGCATGGTAATGGTCTTCTGCCAACCTGTTTATATTATTTTGCAGGGCATAAATACCTGCGGCAGCCATATAACCTGCCTGGCGCATGCCACCGCCAAAAACTTTGCGTACTCTGCGGGCTTCTTTTATAAAGGCTGTATTACCTAATAACAGGCTTCCGATGGGGCAGCCCAAACCTTTGTTCAGGCAAATAGAAATAGAATCAAATAGGGTACCGTATTGTTGCGTGGTTTCTTTTTTTGCCACCAGTGCATTAAACAAACGGGCGCCATCTAAATGCAAAGCCAGGTTGTTTTGCCGGCAAACCGTTTGTATGGCTTCAATATCAGAAAAATTATAGCAACTGCCGCCACCCCGGTTAGTGGTGTTTTCTAAGCTTACCAGTTTTGTACGGGTAAGGTATACTTCCGGCGGGTTTATAGATGCCGCTACCTGTGTGGCTGTAATTTTTCCTTTGTCCCCCTCAATTAATTTTACCTGTGCTCCAGCATTGCGGGCAATGCCACCTCCTTCATATAAATAAACATGACTGGTTTTTTCACAAATCACTTCATCGCCCGGTTGGGTATGACATTTAATGGCAATTTGGTTACTCATGGTGCCGCTGGGGCAATACAAGGCTGCTTCTTTATTAAATAAATTGGCCGCCATTTTTTCTAAAGCATTAATGCTGGGGTCTTCTTCAAAAACATCATCGCCCACTGGTGCACTAAACATAGCTTCCAGCATAGGTGCAGAAGGTACCGTCAATGTGTCTGAACGTAAATCAATAATCATAACATTTAATTAAGCAGAGCGAAAATAAGTAAATGCATAAACACCCGGTATAAATTTTAGTACGCGGTAATATGGCTGAGTAAAGCGTTGCCGCAGAAGGGTGCGACGCAACCACGGCTGCTTTTTTGTTTGCTGCTGGTTTCATAAAAATCAATTATTTACCGGTTGCACGTAAAATAATTTTAGCATTCCATTAAACTATTTTCTCCTGGTGCTTTCTCATACTGTATAACACAACAACGAAACCATTTTTCGTTCACCCTAAAAAAAAGTATAGCCATGAAATTTTCATTTAAAACCAGCGCAACCGCGTTATTTATTCTGATGTCGGTTGTATTATTCTCTTGTAAAAAAGAAAGCAGTGTCCCCGCAGTACAGGTTACTGAAGAAGAAGCACAAACCATTAGCGAAGAAAGTGCTGAAGCAGATGCTTCTTACGATGATGCCGCTGAAATTGGTTTATCGCTCAGCAGTGATGTGGAAGCAGTAATTGGTGGTGTAAACAACAGTAACGGAAATTTTGGAATGAACGGTGCGGCCGATGGCCGTTTAGAATTCAATCTGAATCTGTTTGAAGATCTTGCTGCAAAAGTAGGTCCTTGTACAAAAATTACTGTGGAGCCAATGGACAGTACCTTCCCTAAAAAAATTACCATTGATTACGGTGATGGTTGTATTTGCCGCGATGGTAAGTTTAGAAAAGGCGCTGTTATTTTACATTACACCGCACCCATACGCAGGCCCGGCGCTGTGCTTACCATTACCTTCCGTGGTTTTTATGTAAACCGTGCACACATTGAAGGCACCAAGATTATTAAAAACGAAAGTGAGAATGGTGCCATTGCTTACAGTAAAGCGGTAGTTAATGGTAAAATCACCTTCCCCAACGGCAGAGGTTTTAGTTATACCGGTGTAAAACATGTAACACAGGTGCGTGGCATGGAAACAAGAACCGTACGGGATGATGTTTATACCATTGAAGGCAGAAGCGAAACAAAGTATAACAATGGTGTTACGGTTACCAAGAATACAGAAAGTCCGCTGGTTAAAGCAGTAAGTTGTAACTGGATCAGCAAAGGTGTGCTGAAGATTAAAATAAACGACCGCGTATTGTATCTGGACTACAGCTACAACAACAGTGATTGTGATAACCTGGCTTTACTGAAATGGGCCACCGGTGAAAAAGTAATCCGCTTACCGTTATAAGTTCAGAAACAGATAATGTGAAAAAGAAAGCCCCGCAAACTGCGGGGCTTCTTTTATTCTACAGGGGTTAAATATTGTGTGTAGGAGTAACCTTCTTCTCCGTCTTTGGTTTGTATATACCACCACTGGTCGTTTTCTTTTCGTACCAGTGTTACAATTTCGTGGCGGGCTGCTTTGCCAACAATAGTATCTTCTGTGCTGGGCCCTTTGCGAATGTTAAGGTTGGTGCGGTTGGTGGTAACTTTTAGTTTAGCTCCTTCAGATACACCGGCAATGCTGTTAATGTTTAACATTAAATCGCCACCGGCATAATCGGGGTCCAGTTTGCCATAAATATCCCACAGTTGCTGTTTAATGGTGCCGCTGGTTTCACCATCAATATACAATACCCCTTCCTGTTCACGCACCTGTAAATTACCTACCCCAGCATTGGTGGCAGCATCTATTAATTCTTTGTATTTATCTTGTAATGCCATAGTTTGTTTCCTCCAATTATTTTTTACTTAAGCCAGCGCTTTCAATTTTTTTAAGTCCCATTGCTTTTAATGCGTTTAAACCCATCATCAGCTTTTGCAGTTTATCTTTAGCCACTTCGCCAGTTAAGGTTAATACGCCTTCTTTCAATTCAGTTTTTACTCCCGGAAAATCTTTAACCGCATCGTTAATGGCTTTGGTTAAAGCATCCACATTAGCTTCGGGTACTATTACAGCAGGGGCGGGTGGGGGTGCAATGGTGCAATTGTTTACCACAGATTTTACATCGGCAATAGCTTTTACAGCCGTTTCGCACACTGTTTTGCAGGCTTCATCTTTGCACTCGCCGGTAAGTGTAACCACGCCATCTTTAACAGCAGCTGTTAAGCCACTCATTTCGGGCATGGTTTTAATTTTTTCGTTAATAGCCGTAGAAATATCGGCATCTTTTACACCACCCTTGCAGGAAGGCAGTGCGGTTACCAATAAAAAAAGTGATGTGCACAGCAACACCACTTGTAAAGCTCTGGTTCGCATGGTTAATCTTTTTTTTAAAAATGAATAATGATGATAAGATAAACCATTCTTGCGGGTGGTTGCATTGCAACTGGGTAAAATTTATATGAAGTTTTGCACAGCTTAACCGTTGGCCTGACTTTCCAGCTCCATTATCTTATCAAAAATCACTTCGTATTCTTTGTTAAGGGCTGCCAGTTCCTGTGCATTTTTTTTATAGCGGGTTTCCGTTTCCACAAATTTGGCTTTGTCGCCGTACGTATCGGGATGGCCCAAACTGGCTTCTAATGTTTGCTTTTCTTTGTTGAGTGCGGCTATTTTTTCTTCTAACTGCTGAAACAGGCGTTGCTGCTTTTGCAATTCTTTCTTCAGCTCTTTATTAATGGGGGTATTGCTAATTGGTTTGGGGGCTTCGGGCTGTTTTACCACCACCGGTGCAACCGCCTTGGGTTCTTCCACCACTTTTTTATCAGCCATACGCTTCTTCCACGCTACCCATTCTTCATAGTTTCCATCAAACTCTTTAATCTCGTAATTGTCTATCTCCCAAATTTTATTGGCTGCTTTAGAAATAAAATAACGGTCGTGGCTTACAAAAATATAGGTGCCTTCATATTTCATTAAAGCATCCGCCAGCAGTTCTACCGAGTGCATGTCAAGGTGGTTGGTAGGTTCATCCAGCAACAAAAAGTTAGCCTTGCTGATGATGGTTTTTGCCAGCGCCACACGGGCTTTTTCGCCACCACTCAATACGCGTATTTTTTTATCTACATCATCACCGCCAAACAAAAAACAGCCCAGCAGGTTGCGCAGTTCCTGTTCGGTCATCTGGCTGCCACATTCTTTCAGCTCTTCTAAAATATTGTTGTTAATGTTCAACGCTTCTAACTGGTGCTGGGCATAAAAACCCTCTTCTACATTATGCCCCCATTTGCGGTTGCCGGTAAAAGTTTCTGTGCCGGCTACAATGCGCAGCAGGGTAGACTTACCCTTACCGTTGGCACCAATCAAGGCAATCTTATCGCCGCGGTTAATTTCTGCTTTGGCGTTTTCTAAAATTTTAGCCGTGGTAAAAGATTTGCTTATTTCATCCAGCTCCACCAACACTTTGCCCGGTGTTTTATCTATTCTGAAATTAATTTTAATATTGGGCCGCTCCAGCTCCACATTTTCCACCCGCTCTAATCTGTCCAAACGTTTCACAATACTTTGTGCCTGTGCCGCCTTGCTGGCCTTTGCTTTAAAGCGTTCAATAAAACGTTCCTGCTGGCGTATATAATCCTGCTGGTTTTCGTAAGCCCGTTGCTGCATTTCTATCCGCAGCACTTTTTCTTTTTCGTAATACTCGTAATTACCGTTGTATATATGCAGCTCTTTCTGGTACAGCTCCACAATTTTAGTAATCATGCGGTTTAAAAAATACTTATCGTGGCTAACAATAACCACGCTGCCCTGGTAATGCTGCAGGTATTTTTCCAGCCATTCAATTGAGGGCAAATCCAGGTGGTTGGTAGGTTCATCCAGCAATAATAAATCGGGTTGCTGTAATATCATTTTAGCCAGCAGCACCCGCATGCGCCAGCCCCCGCTAAACTCTTTATAAGGCCGTTGCAAATCGCTGTTGTTAAAACCAAGGCCCTGCAATACTTCTTCTGTTTTGTGGTGAATATTATAACAACCCAGTGTATCCAGCTCGTGCAGTTTATCGGTGTATTCGTGCAGGGTTTTTTCATCGCCGGTTTTTTCCAGTTCAATACCCAGTGCTTCAATTTCTTTTTCTAATTGCAGCACTTTTTCAAAAGCACTCAGTGCCACGGTTAAAATAGAATCGTTGGTGTCAAAGCTCAGCAGGTCCTGGTGCAGGTAGCCAATCGTAGTGGTGCGGCTGCGCTCCACCGTGCCGGCACTGCATTGATATTGCCCCACCAGCAATTTCAGCAGGGTCGATTTTCCGGTGCCATTATATCCAATCAATCCAATACGTTCATTGGGTTGTATATGCCAGGTAGCATCCTGCACAATTACTCTAGCGCCAAATTCAAAAGTTACATTGGTTAAACCTGCCAGCATTGGTTCTGTTATTTTATTGTTACCAGCGGTAGTGCTCCGGGGCTACATCGTTGCTACGCTCAGTTCATCATTTGTAACACGGTTGCAGCCGGCACCACCTGTTAAAAAATGGTTGTTTTATTTATAAACGGCGCGGCAAAAGTATGACAAACGCCTGTTAAAAGCTATTAGGCTTATCTTTGCTTTTTAAATTTTATACACATGTTATATCGAATACTTTTAGCCGCCATGGTAGTGGTTTTTGCAGCTTGTGGCAGCGGAGAAGACAAGCCAGCCGTAGTGGTGGAGCCTGAAAAACCTTTAAGCAGCCAGAACACTGCTGCTTTTAATGCAAGTTTTGAAAAAATATTAACCGCCTATACCAGTTTAAAAGATGCGTTGGTAGATTATGATACTGCTAAAGCAAATGCGGCAGCCCTTGTGTTAGAACAGGCAGCCGATAGTCTTAAAATAAGCGAAATAAAAGGCGATACCACCGGCACCATACAACAGGTGGCTAAAGATTTTGCCGGCACCATTATAGGTTCTTGTAAAGGTTTGGTGGGCGAAACAGACTTAACTAAAAAGAAACGCGAGTTTCAAATGATTTCTGAAGCCATGTACAATCTGGTGCGTACTGTTAAATACGATCAGCAGGTTATTTACCACCAGGTATGCCCCATGGCGTTTAATGATGATGAGGAAGCGGCATGGATTAGTACCAGCAATAAAATTGTAAACCCTTACCTGGGCAGTAAACACCCCAAGTATAAAGAAGGGATGCTGCATTGCGGAGAAGTAAAAGACTCTATAGACTTTAGAAAACAGTAAACCTTTTACTGCCAAAAACGTTATAGCCCAATTATAAAACAACCGTACAAGTGTGCGACGCAACGATGATGAATAACCTTACCTCTGCTCAAAAAATTATAAAAATAGCCCTTGTTATCGGGGGCTTATTTTTTGCCGGTAACCTTAGTGCACAAAATAAATTTACCCTCAGTGGTTATGTACGAGATTCGCTGACCGGCGAAACGCTTATTGGCGCCACCATTAGCGTAAATGGCAAAGGCAAGGGCGTTAGCAGTAATGCCTATGGTTTTTATTCTATTACGTTAGATGAAGGCGTGTACACTTTATCCTGCTCTTTTGTAGGGTACCAGCCACTGGTTAAAGAAGTGCGTTTAAACAGCAACCAAACCATTAATTTATTAGTAGCACCCCGTATAAAAATGTCCGAAGAAGTGGTGGTGTACAGCAAGCGTCGCGATGCCAATGTGAAAAATGCGCAGATGGGTAAGTTTGAACTGAGCATGAATAAAGTAAAAAGCCTGCCCGTTATTTTAGGAGAAGTAGATGTGCTGAAAACATTGCAACTGTTGCCCGGCGTACGCAATGCGGGTGAGGGCAATACGGGTTTGTATGTGCGTGGCGGCGGGCCCGACCAGAACCTGATTATACTGGATGATGCTGTGGTGTATAATACCGGCCACCTGTTTGGTTTCTTTTCTGTGTTTAACGGAGATGCTATTAAAAATGTATCGCTCATTAAAGGTGGTATGCCCGCACAATATGGCGGCCGTTTATCTTCTGTATTAGATATTGCCATGAAAGATGGCAACAGCAACCAGTGGCAGATGGATGGCGGCATTGGCTTAATCGCTTCCCGCTTTAGTGTGCAGGGCCCCATTAAAAAAGACAAAGCCTCTTTTATTGTAAGTGCCCGCCGCACCTATATAGATGCGCTGGCAAAACCTTTTATTGCTAAAACCAGTGCCTTTTATGGCAGTGGTTATTATTTCTACGATCTGAATGCTAAAGTGAATTATAAAATTTCTGATAAAGACCGCTTATACCTGAGTGGTTATTTTGGTAAAGATGTGTTTGACTTTAAAAACTCGCAACGCTCTTTTAATGCTAATATACCGTGGGGCAATGCCACGGCCACCCTGCGCTGGAACCATGTGTTTAACCGCAAGCTGTTTGCCAACACCACATTGGTATATAACAAATACAATTTTGCTTTTAATGCAGAACAAAGCAATTTTTCCGTTAAGCTGGCCTCGGGCATACGCGACCTGAATGCCAAAGTTGATTTTGATTTTTACCCCGCCCCGCAACATAAACTAAAATTTGGCGCACAGTTTACACATCATACGTTTACGCCCAATGTAGTTAGCGGCAACCAGGATAGTGTGGTGTTTGCCCCCAACACAGAAAGTAAAAAATACGCCAATGAAACAGCCCTGTATATACAAGACGATTGGGAACTGTCTGATAAAGTAAAAATAAACTACGGACTGCGCTTTAGCGGCTTTGCACAAATTGGGGCCTATAAAAAGTTTACAGAAGATGCCAATGGCAATAAACTGGATAGTGTGGTATATGGCCGTGCCGATGTGGTGCGTGCCTACGGTGGTTTAGAACCCCGCGTTACCATGCGCTATGCTATTAATGATGAAACATCTGTTAAAGCCGCCATTACCCGCAACCTGCAGTTTATACATTTAGTAAGTAATGCCGGCTCTACTTTGCCTACCGATTTATGGGTGCCCAGCACCTACCGTGTTAAACCACAAATAGCCTGGCAATACGCCGCAGGGTTGTTTAAAAATTTTAAAGACAATACCTACGAAACTTCGGTAGAACTGTATTATAAAGACATGCAGAACCAGATTGAGTACCGTGAGGGGTACACCCCTTCTTTAAGCGACCCCGAAAAAGAATTTGTATTTGGCCGCGGCTGGAGCTATGGTGCCGAATTTTATATTGCTAAAAACAAAGGCCGCTTTACCGGCTGGATTGGTTATACCCTTAGCTGGACCTGGCGCAAATTTGCTGAGCTGAATAACGGAGAAAAATATTTTGCCCGTTACGACCGCCGGCACGATTTAAGCGTGGTGGGTACGTACGACCTTAACAGCAAGTGGAAACTGAGCGGCGTATTTGTGTATGGCACCGGCAGCGCCACCACCTTGCCCGAACGGTTTTATATTATTGGCGGCGTGCTAACACAGGAGTACAGTAAAATAAATCAGTACCGGCTGGCGCCCTACCACCGTTTAGATTTTTCGGCCACGTATACACCCACACCCAAAAAAGAAAAACGGTTAAAAAGCAGTTGGGTGTTTAGCATTTACAACGTGTACAGCCGCTTAAATCCTTACTTCATTTATTTCGATCAAACGGGCAGCCCCTACAACAATACATTGCAGGTAGAAGCAAGGCAGGTATCGCTGTTTCCAATAATACCCGCTGTAACCTGGAACTTTCATTTTTAGGTAACCGGCAGCGGTGGTACTATTAAGCATCGTTGCCACAGTTTATCCCGACTTTTCGGGACTCGGTTCAAC
>JANRMC010000101.1:0-6311 GCA_033761915.1 Flavihumibacter sp. | reverse complement strand
ATGCACCCCCGCACGATAATAACGATATGAAGCTGCCTTTTAAAACACACCACGATTGTTGTTCGGGCAGTACCGTTGTTTTTTTTAATGCCGCCCCCACACACCAACTACCGGCTACAGAAAAAACAGTAGTAGCTAATTTTCCGTTGTACAAAATTGCATGCATACCCACGGCCGCCAGTGCCAGTATTTTTCAGCCTCCGCGCATTTAATGCAATAACTATTATTTCAGTTTTTATTTTTTGGTAACCAGCGGCAACGCTTTGTGCAACAGTTGTTCCGCCCTTTAAGGCGGACACGTTAGCATTTGAGCGTTCATATTTCTGATTTTGAAATTTCACTCTTAAATCAGAAATACCACTGTTGAAGTGTGCGACGCAACTAAAGATGCCCCGTGTTACACGGCTGGTTACCCTATATTTTTTCAATGCTTTATTTATTTGATTTATGCTTTCAGTAATCATACGCTTCAGCGTTCGCAATAAACTTATTATTGGTATTTGCACCCTTGCATTAATAGTATGGGGCGTGTTTGCCACCACGCAGCTACCTATAGATGCGGTGCCAGATATTACCAATAACCAGGTGCAGGTAATAACGGTATCGCCCTCTTTAGCCGCACCAGAAGTAGAACGCCTGATTACATTTCCGGTAGAACAGACCATGGCTACCATACCGGGCATTATAGAAATGCGTTCTTTTTCCCGGTTTGGACTATCATTAGTAACAATTGTTTTTAATGATGCCACCAATGTGTATTGGGCAAGACAACAAGTAACCGAACGGTTGCAACAGGTGCGGGCACAAATACCTGCAGATGCCGGCAACCCGGAACTGGCACCTGTTACAACAGGGTTGGGAGAAATTTTTCAGTACGTGGTAAAACCCAAAAAGGGTTTTGAGACGAATTATAGTTTGGCAGAACTACGCACCATACAAGATTGGATGGTGCGGCGGCAATTGCTGGGCACCCCCGGTGTGGCAGATGTAAGCAGCTTTGGTGGCGCTTTAAAACAATATGAAGTTGCTGTAAATACACAAAAGCTGCAAAGCTTGGGTGTAAACATGACCGATGTGTTTACTGCCTTGCAAAAAAATAACCAGAACACCGGTGGGGCTTATATTGAAAAAGGGCCGCAAGTACTGTTTATAAGAACAGAAGGTCTTGCAAAAAACAATGATGACATTAATAATGTTGTGGTTAAAAATACAAATAATGGCATGCCGGTGCTGATACGGGATGTGGGCGTGGTAAAAACCGGCCGCGCCAACCGCTATGGCGCCATGACCTTTAATGATGCCGGAGAAGTAACCGGTGCTGTGGTAATGATGCTGAAGGGAGAAAACTCGTCTAAAGTAATTAAAGCTGTAAAAGAACGCATTAAAGAAATAGAAAAAAATTTACCAGAAGGAGTAATGATTGAGCCTTTCTTAGACCGCACCAAAATGGTAAACAATGCCATCAGCACTGTTGAAACCAATTTACTGGAAGGTGCATTAATTGTTTTGCTGGTGCTGGTGCTGTTTCTGGGTAATATACGAGCGGGTTTGTTAGTGTCTTCAGTAATACCACTATCCATGCTGTTTGCCATTATTATGATGAACCTGTTTGGGGTAAGTGGCAACCTGATGAGTCTGGGTGCGCTGGATTTTGGTTTGATTGTAGATGGTGCGGTTATTATTGTAGAAGCTGTGATGTTTTACCTGTATCATTCAAACAAGGTTTTATTTAATGGCAGCTCCTATACCCAACAGCAAATGGATGAAACCGTTGAAAACACAGCCGGCAAAATGATGGGGGCCGCTGTGTTTGGACAAATTATTATTCTTATTGTATACCTGCCCATACTTTCTTTAGTAGGTATAGAAGGAAAAATGTTTAAGCCCATGGCACAAACAGTTTCATTTGCATTGATTGGTGCTTTTGTGTTATCGCTTACCTATGTGCCAATGATGACGGCCCTGGTAATGAGTAAAAAACTAAAACAATCGCACAACTTATCAGATCGTTTTATGGTGCGACTGCAAAGCTGGTATAAACCGGTTTTGTTAAAAGCATTGGCCTACCCTAAAACGGTTATTGCAATAACGCTGTTACTCTTTGCTTCTGCCATATTTATTATTAATACGCTTGGCGGCGAGTTTATACCAGAACTGGAAGAAGGCGATTTTGCTGTGGACACCCGTGTACTTACAGGCAGTTCTTTAACCACTACTATAGAAGCTACACAAAAAACGGCAAAACTATTATTGCAAAACTTTCCGGAAGTAGAGAAAGTGGTTACTAAAATTGGCAGCGGTGAAATACCAACAGACCCCATGCCTATTGAAGCAGCAGATATGATGGTGATTTTAAAAGATAAAAAAGAATGGACCTCTGCAAAATCGTTTGACGAACTGGCCAATAAAATGAGCATGGTATTGCAACAGGTACCAGGGGTAAGTACGGGATTTCAATTTCCGGTGCAGATGCGATTTAATGAGTTAATGACCGGTGCCAGACAAGATGTGGTATGTAAAATTTTTGGAGAAGATTTAGATACCCTTGCTTACTACGCACAACAGCTGGGCAGTTTAATGGGTACGGTAAAAGGGGCTAAAGATGTGTATGTAGAAACAGTAACCGGCATACCACAGGTGGTTATTAATTACAACCGCCAGGCTATTGCATTATTTAAACTGAATATAGAGGATGTTAACCGTATTGTAAGAACAGCTTTTGCTGGCGAAAGCGCCGGTATGATTTATGAAAACGAAAGAAGGTTTGATTTGGTGGTTCGCTTAGAAGAAACGCAACGAAAAGATATTACCAATATACAGCAATTGCTGGTACCCACACCCGGAGGGGTACAGGTGCCATTGTATCAACTGGCCGATGTAAGTATTAAAGAAGGCCCTAATCAAATACAAAGAGAAGATGCTAAAAGAAGAATTGCAGTAGGTTTCAATGTAAGAGGCAGCGATGTGCAAACCGCCGTAAAAAACCTGCAGCAGAAAGTAAAGCAGCAATTAAAACTGCCGGCTGGATATTACATAAAATATGGAGGGCAGTTTCAAAATTTAGAAGAAGCACAGGCCCGTCTTTCCATTGCGGTGCCGGTAGCCTTACTTCTTATTCTACTGCTATTATATTTTGCATTTGGCTCCGTAAAATACGGCTTACTTATTTTTTCTGCCATACCGCTTTCTGCTATTGGTGGCATTTATGCCTTGTGGCTGCGCCAATTACCCTTTAGTATTTCTGCCGGAGTAGGTTTTATTGCGTTATTTGGCGTGGCGGTGCTCAACGGTATTGTGCTCATCGCAGCTTTCAACCGGTTAAAACAAGATGCCCAATACAACAGCATTCAACAAATTATAACAGAAGGAACGGCCAGCCGCTTAAGGCCGGTATTAATGACTGCTGCTGTTGCCTCATTGGGCTTTTTACCAATGGCATTAAGCAAAGGAGCCGGTGCCGAAGTGCAACGGCCTTTAGCCACTGTGGTTATTGGCGGATTGATTACCGCCACCTTACTTACATTACTCGTACTACCCGTTTTATATGCCTGGTTTGAACGGCCGGCAAAAAATACAAATATGAAACCAGTTACTGTTATACTTCTTTTAGCAGCAGTGCTGCCATTTAAAAGCTTTAGTCAGCAAACGCAATCGTTAACCTTAGAAAAAATGCTGGCATTGGCCAAACAACAAAATTTATTGGTGCAGCAACAGATACAGCAGCAAACCTACTGGAAACAGTTGCAGCAACAGGTATATGAGTTGCCTAAAACACAGTTTACAACTGAATATGGCAACATCAATAGTTTTAATACAGATACCCGCTTTAACCTGATGCAAAGTTTTACCATGCCGGTAATTTATAAACGGCAGGCTGCATTGTATGCTGCTAACCAACAGCTGGCCGCAGTTATGCAACAGCTTACAGAAAAAGAAATAAGCAAACAGGTGCGCATTGCTTTTTATACATTAACCGATTTAATGGAACGGGATAAATTATTAACGCAACTGGAAGTGATATATGGTAATGTTTCAGAAGCAGCCGCCCTGCGCCTGAAAGCAGGAGAAACCAATGTACTGGAAAAGAACAGCGCCTCCTTACAGTTGCAACAGGTGCAATTACAAAAAAAACAATTGGCGGCTGATATAAAAACACAACAATACATATTACAATACCTGTTGCACACCAGCACAGCAGTAACCGCATCCTATACCAATATTAAAGCAGTAATTCCTGCCGCAGATACAGCAATGCTGGCACAACATCCTGCCGTTTTATTATTACAACAAGAAAAAAGTTTAGCCCGTGTCAGTAATGAACTGGAGAAAAACAGCAGGCAGCCAGAAATAATGGTGGGCTATTCCAATCAGTCTATCAACGGCTGGCAATCTGCCGATGGCGTTACACAACAGCTGTATAAAAGCAGCAACCGCTTTCACACAGTTTCAGCCGGCATTGCATTACCATTGGTCAATGGTGCATCTCGCAATCGTTTTAAAGCCGGTAAAATTGCTGAAACAATAACTGGTATAAAAATCACCAACAGCGAGGCGGCATTAAAAACAGAATACCAGCAATGGCAGCAACAGGTGCAAACCAGTGTTGCAGCTATCAATTATTTTGAAAACACCGGGCTGCCTCAGGCCTCTGTTATAACTACAACCGCCAAATTAAACTTTGAAAAAGGAGCCATAGATTATTTACAGTGGAGCCAGTTGATGAGCCAGGTTATTACAATACGCAGCAATTATCTGGATGCCGTAAAACTACACAATATGGCAATAATCAGTCTTTACTATTTAACCAACAACAATTAACAGATTACTATATGAAACTATTATTTTTTATTACCACTATTATGCTGCTGCAAACTGCATGCAACAATAGCAATGAAGCAGCTGCAGTTGCTACGGAAAAAGAAAACAGCAATACTATTTTATTAACCAGTCAGCAGTTTATTGCCGGCAATATTGTTATCGGTACTATTGCCCAACAGTTAATGAATGAAACCCTGCAACTGAACGGGGAAATAGATGTGCCGCCTCAAAACATTGTATCAGTAAGTTTTCCGTTGGGTGGGTATCTTAAAAAAACAAGCTTACTGCCAGGTATGCATGTTTCTAAAGGAGAAAGCATTGCCATTATAGAAGACCAGGCACTCATACAACTGCAGCAAGATTACCTGGTAGCTAAAACAAAACTCATATTGACACAACAGGAGTTTGAGCGGCAAAAAACATTGAACGAAACAAAAGCCAGTGCCGATAAACTATTACAACAGGCACAGGCCGAATACCAAAGTCAGCGGATATTGGTAAAAGCGTTGGATGAAAAATTAAGACTGGCCGGCATCAACCCTGAAAATCTGAGTGAAGCCAACATCTCACGCAAAGTAAGTATCCCTGCGCCTATCAACGGCTTTGTGTCTAAAGTAAACGTAAACATAGGCAAATATGTTCAGCCGCAGGATATATTGTTTGAACTCATAGACCCCTCCGATTTTCATGCAGCCCTGACTGTTTTTGAAAAAGACATTAATAAATTAAACATTGGTCAAAAAGTAAGCATCAGTTTTGTGGATGAGCCTGAAAAAAAATACAATGCTGAAATAATTTTAGTTACCAAAAATGTAGATGAAAACCGCAGCGGTCTCGTGCATTGCCATTTTATAAATATGCCCGCTAATTTAAAACCCGGCATGTTTATAACAGCACAGGTAGCGCTAAACAACACTACCACTAATGCACTGCCAGAAGAAGCCATTGTCCGTTTCGATAATAAAGAGTTTGTTTTTGTTGAAGACAGCAGCCTTCAGTTTACAGCCTTGCCAGTTACAACGGGCACCCGCAGCAATGGCTGGGTACAGGTAAAAGCAGGTGCAGAATTATTAAATAAAAAAATAGTTATAAAAAATGCGTTCACCGTTTTATCTATGTTAAAAAATACGGCTGAAGAAGAATAGGTAGCCAGCATAGGGTTTTCATGGCATCATCGTTGCGTCGCACATGTTAGCTGCAACGCTATGAGGGACGGGTAGCAGTTGCACTTCTTCCCGTTTCTAGCATGATTTCAACATTTGAAATTTGATATGGCTGATTTGAAATTAGAAACCTCCAATCAGCAATTCTGCAGTTGAAGTGTGCGACGCAACGGCTGTTGATTAGTATTACTATGGCTGGCAACAATATAAATAAAGGCCCCTGAATCAGGAGCCTTTAACATTGTAACGGAGAGCAGACTTGAACTGCCGTCCGCCTATGGGGCGGATATGAATCCCTTCAATTTGAATGTTGTTTCTATAAGCTGGTGG
>JANRMC010000100.1:0-21554 GCA_033761915.1 Flavihumibacter sp. | reverse complement strand
TTAGTAAAGCCCATGCTTTTCTGAGAAACATGTAAACCTTTCTGAAGATCTTTGTGATTGTTTTGATCTTTAATACGACTAAAGAAATTTACTTTAGCAATCAGCTTTTCATCGCACTGAGTAAGAGTAATAATTTCATCTATGTAAGAAAGCTTTCTGTACTCGGCAATTTCTTTATCAGAAAGTACAGTAGCCTCTAAAAACAAAGGAATTTTAGCCAGGGTTTCGCTAGATGCCAGATAGTTGCTTACCATCTTCAACTCTTCTTTACCAAGTGTGGCGTCAAAGATGAATACTCCTTTATAATTTGGCTTTTTTTCAATAATTCTGGTGAAAATAGAAATAGCTTTTACGGCAGATTCTGCTGCATACCCTCCTTCAAAAATTTCAACCATTAAATCAATATGGTGGGTGTTTTTGCCTATATAAAAGAATTCCGGACTCTCTTCTGCTAATACATTAGCCTGAAAAGAATTTACAGAGAAGTGCTTATAGGTTTTTACCGTTTGCTTGTTGTCTGGTAAATATGCAAGTTCCATACGGGGGTAAGATTTAGGTTTAGGGTGTTATTTCTAATAATAGGGTTCGATTAAAACTATACTGCTTTTAAAACAGCTTCTTTTTTGGTGTTTTCATTACTGGTCAACCGGTTTACCACTTTTTCAAGTTCTACCGGGTTAAATGGCTGTTGGAAATAATCCTTAATGCCAAGTTCTTTACACTTTTCGATTGTTTCTTTTTTATCTAAAGACGACAAAACGATTATAGGTACATGGCCATAAAGACCACTGGTTGATAAATGTTCTATTAATTCCCAGTTTTGAGTGTCAGGCAGTTGAGGATCAACAATGATAACATCAGGCAGATTTCTCTTAGAGAGCCAATATAAGGCTGAACTACCATCAGCAGCAGTAATCACCTGGTGTTTTTGTCCTAAAACTGTTTGTAACAAAAACCGGATAGCCTTGCTTTCGTCAATTGCTAAAATTGTTTTTTTCATGAGTCGTCTGATTAATTAAGTTATTAAAACTCAATCTTTCGATAGGCGGTGCAATTGGATAGGGACGGTGCTATAGGGTATTCGGATGAAAAAAACCTTGCGGTTGTGGCTTTCAAGAAAACTGTGGATTAAAATTCGAAGTGGTAAGTAATCGTTACAACACTAAGAGTGTGGTGGTATTCGAAGGATTTTTGGGGTTTACTAAGCAAGCTGTTTAAGACTTTTAGGGTTATTCCCAGATTGTCATGTAAGTGTTGCTCCGTAAAAGTAGTAACAAAATTCAGAAATGCAAATACGGCACTATTAAATTTTTGTTCTCAGGCAAAAGTAAGCCATTCAATCTACCCTTGTTATACCCATATTGTGGTATTTTTCAGGCTATTTTTTGGCGGGCTGCTTTTTCCCAAAGTACGGTCTGTTTGCCCTGCAGGTACCTTTTAAAACCTAAAAAAACCGAAACATTCATAAAAAGGAAATAGTAGGGCACATACAGAGACTTTACCTTGAGGTTTCTGGTTGCAAGTAACCAGCCTGTTATGCCCAAAACATAAAAAATAACTTGCAAAACAAGTGTTATCTGATAAAAAACCCCTGCTTTCAGCATAACCAGGGCCAGATTTAATGGTAGCAACAATAGTAGGGTAAGTGGGCTAAGGGTCCATCTAAGTACCCGGTGAGATATATATTGAAAGGAAAGTAATCCGTATTTGGGCAGGTTTAAAAGACTTCTAAGTATCGCAATTGCCTGAAAACCACCTGCACAAATCCTAACTTTACGCTTTTGTTCATCTTTAATTGAGGCAGATGCAGTTTCTGTGGCAAAAGCCCCGGGGGCATATTTAACCACATAACCCCGCAGGCATATTTTTAGCGACATCACAAAATCTTCTATTATAATGCCTGGCCCTATCGGCTCATATAATTCTTTGCGTACAGAAATTAGCTCGCCTGCCGCACCAACCACTGAGTACAAAATTGAATCCTGCTTTTTTAAGAAAGATTCATATTTCCAATACAGCCCCTCACCGGCGCCGGCGGCCCCGTCAACTGATTTTTCAAATATTTTTTTCTCACCGGCAACCGCACCCACTTTTGGGTTAATGTATTCTTTTACAATTTCACGAATACACTCAGTATTAAGATGCGTATTGGCATCGCAAAAAATAAGTATCGGTTCTTTAATATAAGCAATACTTCTGTTAATGGCCGCCGCCTTGCCTTTACGCTCGGGGCTATGCAATAAGGTTACCTGCGGGTAACGGCTTACAATAGCGGGGGTTTCGTCTGATGAACCGTCTGTAACAAAGTAAATTTTTAATTTTTCAGACGGGTAGTCTAATAATAATGAGTTCTTGATTTTTTCTTCAATATAGTCTTGCTCATTGTAGGCAGCAACCACTAACGCCACTTCTGGCTCAAAGTCTTTACTGTAATTGGTAGGGGTGTAAATTTTTAACCTGATTCTTATTTTATTGATTGCCCAAATAAAGAGGCCGTATCCTATATAAGTATAAAATACAATAGCTGCACAGATCCAAAAAAGTATTTGTAAAAAGCTCATGCCGGTTTTTTTGAAAACTATTAAACGTAAAAGTATAATAATTAGTGTTTTGCAGTAATAAATGCCATTGGGTAAAATGTAGCGGCCCTTACTACAGTACAAGTGTGCGACGCAACGGCTGCTGACCGGTGAGGTTATGCCGGGAAAATATTTTTTTACCAGCTTTTGTATGAGGGGACATCATTTGTTGCGTCGCACCCTTGTACAGTAAAAAAAAGTCAACTTTTTTAGGGCTCCATAAATATTACAAATCAACATTGTAGCAATAACATTATAAAACAGGATAAAGTATTTGCCGTTTTATTTAGAATTTTCAAATTAATTATTAATTTTGACCCACCTCAAATACCCTTTTAGGTCCCGTATTCAATTATCCGTTAGAAAACTACGTGCTTTTATACCTCTATTATTCTGAGAGAAGCCTCCGGTAAACACCTCCAATATACCCATCCATTTAAGTTTCACTTAATATCCTTAAAACCTGTATCGGCAATTTTGTTTGATACGGACTAAGTTTTTATTGACTAATAGATATATATAAACTTTTTATGAAAAAAGTCTTACTCCTTACCACAATTGGAACACTACTATTGTTGAGCGTAACCCGAGCCCAGAACGTAATGGATCCGGCGGATCCTATTTATACCTACAACTCTTCGGATCCTGTAGGTAGTAATACCAACCCTACGTTACCTGCTAACTACGAAATTAAAAAATGGATCAGGACCAACACGCCTAACAGAGTTACCTGGAACACAACAAACTTTAAGTGCTATGTTTTTGGGGGTACCAATACAACAGGTGCGGTAGCAATGCGTATTCGCTTTCCAAATAACTATAACCCTAATAATGCTGCAAAATACCCCGTGATGGTATTTTTTCATGGAGGGGGTGAAGCTAAGCCCATTACAGAAAACCAGGATAATTTATACTGGGGTGCGCAAAAGTTTGAGCAGCGTATTAATGCTGGTGAGTGGAATGGCTTTTTAATATTTCCGCAATCAACCCGCTCTGGTTGGGATGATACACACTTTTTTGCAGTTAACCATGTAATAGATACCCTGGCAAAATATAATAATGTAGATGTTGATAAAGTGGTGGCAATGGGTTTATCTATTGGTGGTTTAGGAGCTATTGAATATGCCCGTTACCATCCAACAAGAGTAGCAACTTTAGCACCCAGCTCTCCAGCACTTTTAACCAGTGTGGTTCCAGATATGCCGGATTTTCTTCATATTCCCACTTTCATGGGCTATGGTGGTAAAGACACGAATCCAAGACCAGCGGATGTGGAAGTATACATTAATAACTTCAGAAACCTGGGTGGAGATTTAGATACAGCTTATTTTCCATTACTAGGTCACGTATGCTGGAATGAGCATTGGGACGATAAATACCCCAATGGCCAATACATATTATTTGACTACTTAAATAAGATGCACAAGGCGCAGCCTTTAGTGTATTACAATAAAAACAAGTATTGTATTGATTCTGCGGTTACAGCCAAAATTGGTTTAACTGCTGGTTTTGCAGCTTACGAGTGGCAAAGACAAGATACAATTGTTGGTGCACCATGGGTAACCATTGCCGGTGCAACTGCTAATGAGTATTCTCCAACTCAATTTGGTTATTACAGAGCACGTTTCAAACGTACTTTGGCTGGAAACTGGTCTGAGTGGTCTCCAAGGCCCGTTGGTATTACATCTAAACCACTTACTCAAACACCTGACATAGCAATTACACCGTATAATAGTAAGGTGCTGCCAACTTTAGAGAGTAAAACACAGGTTCCGTTAGAATTACCAAGCGGATTTTTATTGTATGAATGGAGACGGGTAAGTGATAATGCAATTGTTAGTACTTCAAGAACATATAATGCACCGGCAGGAGAGTATAAGGCGATTGTAAAAGAAACTGGTGGTTGCGGTGCTCTATTCTCTCCCAATTTTAAAGTGGTGAATGCTGCTGGTACACCCAAACCAGATGCGGCTAAAAACTTAACGGCTTACCCATTGTCTGGCACAACGGTTCAGTTAGAGTGGAACAACAGTGCCAGCCCTACTTACAATGAAACGGGTTTTGAAATTTACCGTGCCACAACTGCCGGTGGCCCGTATAAATTTGTTTACACAACCGGTGCAGATGTATTAAGCTATCTTGACCAGGGATTGTCTACCAATACAAATTATTATTACATCATCAGGGCTGTTAACGAAACGGGTGCAGCCGGGCAAAGTAATGAAGCTACTGTAAAAACAGTGGTGGATAATACCCCGCCAACAGCACCTTATAATTTAAAAACTGTTTATACAACTCGTAATTCAGTTGAGTTAGTTTGGAACCATGCTTCAGATAATGTAGGTGTTGCCAAATATGATGTGTATGTAAATGGCACCAAAATGTACACAACAGAAGACTCTAACTTTGTAGTAAATAATCTTACAGCACAACAGATATATACATTTGCTGTAAAAGCAAGAGATCTTGCTGCTAATGTATCTCCTTTTTCTAACCAGGTTACAGCAGCTACCATTTACAATGGCCTCAGATACTCATATTACGAAGGTATCTGGTCTACGCTGCCAGATTTTAAACAGCTGACCCCTGCACTGTTTGGAACTTCTGCAACTCCAAATATTGCTGTAAGACCTGCCGGAGTAACTACTAACCATGCTTTTTTATGGAAGGGTTTTATCAATATTACTCAAACGGGTACCTATATATTCTACACCAGCTCTGCTGATGGCAGCAGAATGTATTTTAATAATGCTGAGTATTCATTTACTGCTACGCCAACAGTAAATAATGATGGTACAAAAACCAATGCAACTGAAGTTGCCAGTGCATCTGTTGTTATTAATACTGCAGGCTGGTATCCAATAACGGTTACCTATTTTCAGAACAGCGGTACACAAGCAATGGAATTAAGATGGCAGCGTACTACATCACCAACTTTGGCTAAGCAGGCCATACCGGCTGCTCAGTTTGCAGAAACGCTTTCTTTAGGTACGGCACCTGCTGCACCAAGTTCATTAGTTGCAACAAGCGCAGGCTATAACAGCATTCAGTTAAATTGGATTGATAATAGTGCTAACGAAACAGGATTTGAAGTAGTAAGAAGCACTGCCGAAAACGGAACGTTTACTCCTGTAGCAAATGTGGGTGCAAATACTACCTCATATTTAGATCAAACCAATTTGGATCCCAATACGAAATATTTTTACCAGGTAAGAGCCATTAATGCGGCTGGTGCATCAGCATTTGTTTATGCATATACACAGGCTAACTGGAAGCTGAACAATAGTCTGAATGAGGATACCGATGCCACCCGTAATCTGGCAGGCTCTGGTACCATTACTTATAACGCTGCAGACAAACAAGAAGGTACACATTCATTAGTACTGAATGGTTCTAATGCTACTGCTACCGTAAGTAATAGTGCTGGTGGTGGTTTCCCCAGCACAGGGGGCTATACACAGCGTACTGTTGCTTTATGGGTTAAAACAAGTACTACTACCAATAACCGTATGTTTTTTGATATAGGTGGTAATGATAATGGTATGGCATTGCGGTTAAGCGGTACCAATTTACAGGCTACAATGGTTAGTTCTGTTTCTGGTTCAGCTGTTAGGGTAACTTCTTCAAGTGTTAGTGTGGCTTCTGGTAATGCTAACGGATGGACCGTTGGTGGCTGGAACCACGTTGCAGTTGTTTACAACGTAAATAATTTTAAAATATTCATTAATGGTGTAGAACGTGCTTCTTCAAATATCAGTATAACCTCAATGGGTACTTCCAGTAGTATCTCTCAGTTCGGCCATATGGATGGAAGTAATGCTTTTAATGATAATACATACAGTTTCTTTAACGGACAGATGGATGATATACGCATTATTAACGGCGCATTGACTGCTGCTGAAATTGTGACAATACGTAATAACACATTTGCCCAGTCTGTGGCCACTACTGCAACATTACCTGCTGCCCCTGTTGCCCCTACTGTCTTAAGCGCACAGGTTATTTCTAAAACTCAGATTAATGTTAGCTGGACAGATAATTCAGCTAATGAGACCGGTTTTGAATTATACAGATCTACTAACGATAACAGTAATTTCCGCCTGTGGGCAACATTAGCAGCGGGGGTAACCAGTTACCAGGATACCGGCTTGTTTGCAAATGTTACTTATTATTATAAAGTAAGAAGCATTAATGCAGCTAATCAGTCAGCATTCTCTAACGAAGCAAATGGTAAAACCAATAATACCAAACCCGCTATTAGTAAAGTGTATGATTTTACCATGCGCTACGGTACTTCTGTAACAATTCCTATTACAGCAGCTGACCCTGATAATGATGACCTGTTGTTTACCAGATCCGGTGTTCCTTCATTTGGCACATTTACCAATATTTCAAACGGCGTAGCTCAGCTGGTGCTCAATCCCAAAGATTACCAACAGGGTACTTATAACATACGCATTTTTGTAAATGACGGAAACAACGGAAAAGACACCATGCGTTTTGTATTGGTGGTAAATGAAAACAATCCTCCCGTTTTAAATTCAATTAATAATGCTGGTGTGGATGAAGGCGGTAATACCGTTGTAAATCTTACAGCATCTGATCCTGAAAACAGTAATACCATCCGTTGGTTCTTTACAGGCTTACCCAATTTTGCGGTATTCAACAACAATGGTAACGGAACCGGTTCCATTACATTTACACCTGGTTTTGCTGCATCCGGTACGTATCCTATCACAGTTAAAATTGATGATGGATTCGGCGCTACTGCAACAAGAACCTTTAATGTAACGGTTAATGAAAAATCTCCTGCACAAAAATGGTTAGTAAATATCCGTTTCAATACAGACGGTCCAACACCATGGAATAATATGTCTGGTGCATCACTTACAAATCTGCGCAATTCAAATAACGTAGTTACTGGTTTATCGGTATCATCAGCACCAGCATACGTTATGAATACAAAATGGTCTGATGGCGCACAAACTGGTAATAATTCTGGTATTTATCCAGATGCCGTATTGAGAGATCACCTGAACTTTGGTTCTGATTTGGGCTTTGATACTTTATACATGACTTTTAGCGGATTAAATCCGGCTAAACTGTATAATCTAAAATTCCTGGCTAGTAACCAATACAGTGCTGCTAATAACAGTACCATTTTCAGAATTGGTGTAAAGAGAGACTCCGTTTATTCAAGATTAAATACACAGAACCGCGCCAGCATCAGTGGTGTTGCTCCTTCACCGGGTGGTCAAATCACTTTCCAGGCCTATAAAGGGTTCAACTCTAATAACTACATTTATCTAAATGCCTTTGAAATTGAAGAGGCATATGATGATGGAACTGCTCCGGCAAAGCCTTCTAATTTTGCAGGCACATATATAGCTGGCACTGGTGCCCGCTTAACCTGGAATGATGTGGCGTATAATGAAACAGCTTATCAGGTATTTCGTGCAGCCAGCCAGGCTGGTCCATACACCCAATTAAACCCGGGTGCAACCAATTTGGATGCTGTAAACTATACTGATAATACCGTAACACCATCTTCTACTTACTACTATTTCATAAAAGCTATAAACAGCTACGGCTCTTCAGCCAATACAGATACTGTTAAGGTGGTAGCCGGAAACAATGCCCCCATTATTGCAGGTTTAGGTTTCTTATATGTAAGAACCACAGAAGCAGCTTCATCTAACTTTAATGTTTCTGACGATTTAGGTGATAATATTACCGTAAGCACACTGAATATGCCCGGCTTCCTGAAATTAGAAAACATGGGTGGTGGTGCATACAGAATAGTTACTAACCCAATTGCAACCGCAGATAACCTGGGCTGGTATACTATGACGGTTAAAGCAACTGACGATAAAGGTGGTATTACCACACAAGAAATTTCTGTGGTGGTATCAGACATACAGGCATCTAAAACCGTGTTGTTAAACTTTGGTAACAATGGTAAAACAACACCGGCTCCATGGAATAACTTCCTGGGTAACCCGTATGCCGGCAGAAATCAAAATGGTTTAAGTAAAGACGATGGCGATAACTCTGGTTTTGGAATTAACATTGTAAGCAGTAATATTAATGTGCCTTATTTTGATGATGGCTTTATTACCGGCAATGGCAGTGGTATAGTACCAGACTCTGTATTACAGAGCTATATGTACACGGCAGAAACTACTGCGCAAACATTTGAAATAACAGGCTTAGATAATACTAAACTGTACAGCTTTGGTTTCATATCTTCTGTAAATGAAGGATCTTCTTTTGCAGGTACTTTTGCCGCAGGTGCTTCATCTGTTACTGTACAAGGCCGTTACAATGCCAATCAAATGGTTCGCTTAAATGGTATTGCACCAACCGGCGGAAAGATAACCCTGTCAATGACAAAAGCAGCGGCCCCATCACGCTGGATTGCTTTAAATGGTTTAATTATACAAGAATATACAGGCAGCGCAACTTTTATGTTAAGCCCTAACGATCTGCATATAGATTCTATAGGTAAAACAACCGTTAAATTAACATGGACCGACCGCGCCTCTAACGAAAACACCTACGAGGTACAACGTGCTACTTCATTAGGTGGCACATGGACGGCGCTTACCACCACACTGGCTGCCAGCAGCACCGGATATACTGATAATACAGTTACAGCAAATACTAAGTACTACTACCGTGTTCGTTCAAGACAAACCGGCGGTGCTCTGTCTGAGTTCAGTAATGTAGATAGCGTGGTAACCCTATCATCTGTAGTATTGGTTAACTTAACTAATAATGCCACACAGGCAGCTCCATGGAACAACTCATCGCTGGCACCGGTAAATGAAGCGCTTATTGATAGCTTAAAAAATGAAGTGAGTGAATACTCTGGTGTATCTGTGGTGTTAGATAAAGCCTTTACAGGTACCAATTCATTTGGGCTTAACACGGGTGCAAATACCGGCATCTTCCCAGATAATGTGCTGAACACAAACTATACCTTAAACCCTGGCGAAAGCAGCATTGTAAGAATTACAGGTTTAGATCATACCAAACGTTACCGCATTGGTATAAGCGGTAGCGGTGGTTTGTACGGAACCCTGCTGGCTTCTTACGAAATAAACGGAAGAACCGCATTCTTAAATGGCTACAACAACAGCACCAAAGCCATCTTTATTGGCAACCAGGTGCCCGATATTAACGGTGAGTTATTAGTTAACATTAATGCACTTACCAACTTTAACAGCGCCGGTGCATGGACCAACGCTCTGGTGGTACAAGCTTATACCGATGCCGTGGGTGGTACCAACCCCAACCAGCCTAACAGCGGACCGGGTTCACTGGTAGCATCTGCCACAGACCAAACCGTAGTGGCAACCAATGCACCTGTTGAAGCAGTAAGTATTGATAATGCCTATCCAAATCCGTTTACAGATTTTGTAAACCTTGAGTTTAACAATACCAATAACAATGCATACATGGCGGTAGAAGTTTACGACCTGGCAGGTAAAAAAGTAATGACCCAGCAGGTTGGCGCTGTAGCCGCAGGCAGCACTGTATTGCGTATTAATTTGGCTAAAACCAGCCTGCAACCGGGCGTTTACATGGTACGCCTTAACGTAAATGGCTTACCATCTAACACCGTAAAACTGGTAAAAGCCGGTAAGTAATTAAAAGCACTTTGATAAAAGAAGTAATCCGGGATTGTAAAATCCCGGATTATTTATACTAAATTTCCGTCTCGAAAATAACCCTGGTGCCGAAACCGTTATAGCGGAGATTTTTAAAAAAATACGGGGTATGTACCCGGCAGTAGGTCTACTATTGTACTTTTGTTGCGTCGCACACTTGTGCCGCACCGCAGTACTGGCCACTGGTCTTAACTTAAAAATCGGCAAAAGGCTGCTTGCCTTATAAAAACTAAAGGGGTATAAGAAGAAACTTTATGGGTAGCAACAATAGGGTGCCATAGTGCCACATAGTAGTACTATAGCCACAAGAGTGCGACGCAACAATGCTGAAGCCATTGCCGCTGCCCGTTAACAAAACCTCTTAACCGCAAAACAAACATTATGGATTTTATTTTTTTGCTGAACGCATTGCTTAAGAAAAAATGGGTGATTTTAATTTGCGCCCTTGCCGGGTTTGCTGCCGGTTTTTTGTTTACGCTTACACAAAAGAAACTCTACCTGTCTGCCGCTACATATTCTACCGGGTTTACCATGCGCAAAACAGTAAAACTTTCTGAAGATGAAGGGTTGAATAATTTTGAAATAGACCAGCGCTTTAAAAACGTAATTGAAACCTTTAAGTCGCCCACGGTTATCAGCATGCTGTCTTATGATTTGATGCTGCACGACCTGGAAGACCCCCGGCCCTTTACCGTGTTAACAGAAAAAGATCTGGTTAAACCAGAATACGTGAGCGTAAATAAAGATGAGGCGAAACGGATTTTGCGTGCCAAGAAGGCTAAAACAGAAATGCTGGAGGCCTATGATTCTGTAGAGAACAAAGTATATGAGTTAATAAGATTGTACAAATACGATAACGAATCTATTTTAGAAGAACTGCAGGTGGGCCAGGTGCAGGGTACCGATTATCTGAACATTTTATTTCGTTCTGAAAACCCAAAAATGTCAGCCTTTGTGGTAAACACTATTGGTAAAGAGTTTATTACTTTTTACGGCTCTATCACTTCTGGCAGAACGGTAGAATCTTCTACCAAACTGGATAGTTTATTAATAGAAAAGCGGAAAGAGATTGATAAAAAAACAAGAGAGCTTCAGGCTTTTAAAGCCAGTTTTGGCTCAGCAAATGTTGCAGATAGAGGAACTGCCGCCATGTCTATATTAGGCGATCGTTTAAAGAGTGAAACAGAAGAGAAAAGTAAACTAAATGAATTAGAAGGTCAATTAACTTCAGTAAATACACAATTAGCGAGTTTGGGGGTTTCAACCGGCGATGCGGGTAATTCAAACGCAGAAATTATACGACTGACGAATGAGAACAGAAGATTGAGTGGAGAGTTGGCGGCAAAAGGTGGTAGCGATGCCACCATACAGAATAAGATTGATGCAAATAAAAGAAGACTATTAGAATTGGGCAGTGGCAGAAGTAATGATAACTCAGAGAAATTAGAGGTACGAAGAAAACGCGATGAATTAACGGCACAACGTATTGGCCTGGAGAACCAGATAAGAGCACAAAAAATTAATATTGCTGCTATATCACGAGATGTTAGTAAATACGAAGGCATATCAAAACAAGGTGCCGGTGCTGATGTGGTGGTAAAGTCGATGGAGACTGATATTGAAATTTTAACCCGCGAATACGAGGGAATGCTGGGTGCCAATAAAGGTGCACAGGATATTAATGTGGCGCCAGATATTAATTTTAAACAAACCTTATTAGGTCAGCCGGCAATTAAACCAGAATCTTCTAACCGTAAATTAATTGTGGGTGTGGCTGCATTGGCTTCTATGTTTATAGCCATGCTGCTGATTATTGTTTTTGATTTTATGGATAGTTCGCTGAGAGCGCCTTCCATTTTTAGCCGCACCATTCCATTAAAGTTATTGTCGGTTGTAAATAAAGTAGACCTGAAGGGCCGCGAATTGGAAACGCTATTTGAAGTTACCGCACAGGGCCGCCAGAAAATTGATGACAGCTTTGTTGAAAACATACGCAAGCTGCGTTATGAAATTGAAACAGCCGGTAAGAAAACGATTTTATTTACCAGCACCAAAACCGGCGAAGGAAAATCTACCATTATTGAAGCACTGGCCAACAGCTTTAGCCTGAGCAAGAAAAAGGTATTGCTGATAGATGCCAATTTTACCAATAATACTTTATCGCAGAAGTTTCAGGCAAAGCCAGCTTTAGAACAATTTAGTTTTAAAGGCGATGGCGATAAGCTAATGAATGCCATTAGCATGACCCGCATACCTAACGTGGATATTGTTGGCTGTGAAGAGGGCAAATTTTCCCCGGCAGAAATTTTACCAAAAAATAACCTATTTGAACACTTAGACCAGGTTAGCAAAAACTATGATTATATATTAATAGAAGGTGCTGCCTTAAATATGCATGCAGATAGTAAAGAATTATCGCATTATGTAAGCTCAATGGTGGCGGTGTTTGCAGCCAGCTCTGTTATTAAACAGGCCGATAAAGAATCGCTGCGCTTTTTAGAAAGCACGGGCACTAAAATGACCGGCGCTGTTTTAAACCGCGTAGATAAAGACAATATGGATTTATAAAACGGGCATTAACCTTTTAAACCTTTTTCATTGTTTAAAGATATCTTTAACTCAAAAAAAATTTTAGCAACCAACCGGTATGCGTGGATAGACTATGTTCGCGGCATATGCATTATACTGGTTTGTTACCGCCATTGTTTTGAAGGATTAAAAGAAAGCAGTTTACCAACACAGGATTACCCTTTTCTGGAAATTTTAAATGTTTGCTTTTACAGTTTCCGGATGCCATTGTTTTTTATAGTATCTGGGTTGTTTGTAACCTCCAGTCTTTTTAAAAAGGGTATTGGCAAATATGTGGGCCACCGCTTCAATATCATCTTTTATCCGCTGCTCATCTGGGGCTCAATACAAATAACACTGCAGTTGCTGCTACGGGATTATGTAAATGCCAAACCAGCTTTAACAGATTATATTAACCTGATTATTTTTCCGCGTAACCCCAATAATAATCAGCAATTCTGGTACTTAAACACCTTGTTTTTTGTGGGTGCTTTTTATGCATTCTTTAAAGTGGTGTTGAAGTTTAAGCTCTGGCACCAGATGGCTTTAAGCATTTTGCTGTATGCCATTGCCAGTTACTGGAGTTATAATGATATTACTTTCTATATCTTCCCGGATGTATTCCATCATTATATCTACTTCTGCCTGGGGGATGTTTTTTCTAATTATATACTCAATAAAGAAAACCAGGAAAAATTTGTTACGCCAAAATGGTTATGGCCTGCTGTATTGATGTTTATTGCGGTGCAAACGGTGTTTACAATTGTAAATATTCAACATGCAGAAGACAATTTTATTAATCATAAAATGCCGTGGTTTTACCTGTTTATTTCTTTAGCAGGTTGCGCTTTTGTAATACAGTTGGGTTTTGTGCTGCAGCAGGCAGGTGTATTAAAATGGTTGCGGGTATTGGGCTATCACTCGTTGTTTATTTACCTGATGCACCTGATGATTATTGCAGCGGTACGAATTTTTATTTTAAAAGTATTGGGCATACAAAGTGTGTATTTAATACTGGTGGTGGCCATGCTGGCGGGTGTTTTGTTACCTGTTATTTTTTATAATATTGCCATGCGCCTTGGCTGGTGGTGGTTGTTTACTTTAAAAAAACCACAGCAAAGCGCTGTGCTTACAAATAATAAAACCGTTGCTACGGCTTAAATAAAGTGAAAGAAGAACAAAACGATAACCGGTTTATGCAGGCAGCAGCTACTATTGTGATGCTGCTGTTTTGTGCATTTATGTATTTAAAGTTTATGTTTTTTTAGATAATAAGCATGCTTCAACCTACAGAAACAAGAATAGATGCTGTTACCAGCTGGTTTAAAGAAAGCTTTTTTGTAAAGCGCTTTAATTCGCCGGCAGGTAAGGTTATTATGGTTTTGCTGGGTATTGCAGTGGCCTTTCTTACGGTTAAAATAAACAAGGTTATTCCTATAGGCATTGCGGGTTTATTGGGCGGCATCTTATTTGTGGTGGCCTGCCTTCGTTATCCTGAGTTTGCTTATTACTCTTATGCCTTCTCCATTTTCTTTTTTACATTATTAGTACGGTTGTTTAACCTGCCTATACCATTGGGTATTTCTGTAGAGGGCATTGGGTTACTGGCAGCCGCTTCTGTTTTTGCAGAGCAGTTCAGAAAACGGGCAGAGTTTGTAAGCTTCTGGAAATCGCCCATTTCTTTAATGGTGCTGGTAATGTTTATATATACATTGCTAGAATTATTCAATCCAGAAGCGCACCGTATTACGGCCTGGTTTAACTATTTCAGAAAGCAGATTGTATTCCTCATCTATTTTCAGATGAGCTATTTTGTTTTAGATTCTATGGAACGCATCCGAAGGTTTATTAAAATGTGGATTTATGTTTCTTTGGTAGCTTGTGCCTGGGGTATAAAACAGCAGTATATCGGATTTAGTTTTTATGAAGAACTATGGATAAACAGCGACCCGCGAATTACGGAGTTATTGTTTCAGGGGGGGATGTTCCGCAAGTTCTCATTGCTTTCAGACCCCGCCGCATACGGCGTATTAACTGCCTCCAGCACGGTATTTACATTGGTGCTGGCCATGCGGCAACCCGATAAAAAAAAGAAGCGCAATCTTTTTATACTTACCATCATTCAGTTTATAGCCTTTGGTTACTCTGGCACCCGCACCGGTAACTTAATGATTATTGCGGGCCTGTTGATGTACTTCTTTTTAACCATCACAGAAAAGAATACGCTGCGACTGATTATGATTGCCGTTTTTGCATTTCTCTTCCTGTTTTTTGGTCCCATGAAAAACAGTCCGGTCATCCTTCGTATGAAATCAACCTTTGAAGGAACCAAAGACCCTTCTGCAGCCGTACGGGAATACAACCGAAAGCGCATACAGCCTTTTATACATGCCCGTCCTTTTGGCGCCGGATTAAATACCGTTGAAATGGAAGGGCAACAATACTACCCTAATAATCCGCTGGCTTATTTTCCGCCAGACAGTGGTTACCTTAAGTTTTTACTGCAATACGGGTGGATTGGCTTTGCATTCCAGATGTTTTTATTTTTCTTAGTACTGCAAAGGGGTGTTTATGGCTTTTACACCTGCCGAGATCCGGAGTTAAAAACTATTTATATAGCAATAACAATTTGTATATTTTCATTACTGGTAGGGCACTACTCGCAACTGGGTATTGCTAATTACCCGCAAATATTATTCTATTACGGAGCGTTGGTAATATTAATACGATTAAAAGATTTTGATACTATAAAACCTCAAAACCAGCATTATGCCTTGGAACAACAACATTAAATATGGCTTTTTAGCAATTACCCTGGCGGCTTTTGTTCAGGCGGCAACAGCACAGCAGGCACCTGCTTCTACTTACGCAACAGCACAAGACACTACAAAGGTGATGGATGTGCGGGAGCGATTGGTGCAACTGGCCCTGCAAAACCCCAACTATGAGGTGGCCGACAGAAAAATTGACATTGCCCGTTACCAGTTAAAAAAATCAAAAGGCAGCTGGTTAAACAGTTTGTCTGCCTCTGGCAACTTAAACGAGTTTACCATTAAACCACCAGCAACCGGCGCAGGGGCACAGGCCAACCTGTTTCCAAGATATAATGTTGGGGTAACCATTCCTTTTGATATGTTTTCAAGCCACTCAAACGATGTAAAGATTTCGAGAGAAAATCTGGCCATTGCACAGGCAGAAAAAAACCAACGCTTCAGAGAAATAAAAGCAGAGGTATTAACCAAGTACGAAGATTACCTGATGCACAAACAAAAGCTGGAGTTTCAGAGCCAGATAACACAAGATGCTCAATCGGTATACCTGCAGGCAGAAAAAGATTTTGGAGAAGGGATTATTAAGCAGGAAGATTACAATAAAGCATACAAGGCTTACACCGATGAATTATCTAAAAAAGCTGAGATGCAGCGTAATCTGAACGTAATTAAAATAGATCTTGAGAAAATTATTGGTGTTTCAATAGACGAAGTGCTGCAGGCAAAATAATTTTTGGTTACCAGCTTTGGTAACGCGGTGCAACGGTGGTTGCGTCGCACACTTGTACAGAAGAAAGGGTAGCAGCAGGATGATAGAAGGTGTAAGCCCTCTGTTCAATGTATTTTAATTGTTGAAGTGTGCGACGCAAGAATGCTGCCCAACGAACCCATGCTCACCTCCTCCACCTACTTTTAAAAACAAAACGGGTATGATGAAAAAAAATCTTCCTTTTTTTAGTGGCGCTTTATTTATTGCAGTAACGGTAGCTGCCATACAGTATGTGGTTTTAAAAAGTACGGGCGGCGTTTTTTGCTACCCGCTGGATGATACGTTTATTCATATGGCCGTGTCAGATAATATTGCTCAACATGGTGTTTGGGGCATTACGCCTGCGGAGTTTACATCAACTTCTTCTTCTCCTTTTTTTACATTGCTGCTGGCTGCATCAATAAAAATATTTGGCAACACTATTTTTTTGCCAATTATACTAAGCAGCATTGGCACACTTATTATATTGCTGGCCATGCAGCAGGAGTTGAACCGGTTTTCTGCACTTACTGTGTTTAATAAAATACTAACTGTAATAACCGTACTTATTGTAGGTGCTTTGCCTGCCTTAACATTATTGGGTATGGAGCATACGCTGCAAATAGGTTTTACTTTATTATATGTACATGCCATTGCCAGCTATTTGCACACCCGGCAGCCGCTTTATTTTAAGCAGGCTTTGCTGTTTGGTTTTTTAATGGTGTTTACCCGGTATGAAAACAGCTTTTTTATTGCCGGCAGCTTTGCGTTACTGGTATGGCAAAAACAATGGAAACAGGCTTTGATAGTTGCTGTTATGGGAGCGTTGCCAATACTATTATTTGGTTTGTATGCTAAAAGCCAGGGAGGGTTCTTTATACCCAATTCTGTAATGATTAAAGCAAACCAGAATCTTAAATTCTTTTTTAATGGTGGCGCTTCTATTTTAGAAACAGCAAAAAGCATTACCGGTTTAATTGTGGTATGTCTGTTGCTGGCTGTGCAAAAATTAAAAGAGCAGAACAAAGACCGCGATTTCTGGATACTGTGCTTGCTGGTAATTGCCGGGGTAATGCATGGTGCGCTGGCGCAATTTGGATGGTTTTACAGGTACGAAGCCTATATAATTGTATTAGGAACGTTGCATCTTACTAAAATGGGGCTTACATGGTGGCAACAAAATGGGTGGATTGTTTTAAAAAAACAATGGGTGCTGGGTGCTGTATTCTTTTTGCTGTTGTTTAACCTGCCATTAAGAGGTGCTAATTCGTTCCGTAATTCAATACGGGCTATTTATAATATTTACGAGCAGCAATACCAGATGGCTTTGTTTATGCAACAGTTTTATAAAGGACAAACTGTTGCCGCCAATGATATTGGCGCTATTACGTACTACGCCAAACTAAATACAATTGATTTGTGGGGCCTAGGCAATAATAAAATTGCAGATGCCCGTAAAAACTTTTATTGGAATAACGATTTTTTGCAGCAAACAGTAAAAACAACCAATACCCGTGTTGCAGTAATCTACGACTCTTGGTTTGATAAAGACCTTACCAAACCATGGCATAAAGTGGCTACCTGGGAAATGCCTTACAATTATATCTGCGGCGATATAAAAGTTACTTTTTATGGCATAACAGAAACTGAGGCAGCAACCTTAAAAAACAATCTGGCTGCATTTCAGTCTCAGTTACCAAGAGATATAAAAGTAGAATACTTCAGGTAATGGCTGTTATTAAAGGTTCGGATAGCTGAGCAGTAATACAGCGTATTTATTTAAAGTGGTATTATAATTTTACAAATACCCGGAGTAGATTTTACAGGACTCAATTGAGTTTGGTTACTTTAACCCAATCTACCAGCATTTTACTTTCTCCGTTTTTGATAGCTTGTAATGTAGCATCTGGTAAACCATAATAGGGTTTATTAATGCCGTTTATTTTAAATGGATAAACACCGCCTACTGCAAAATTGAGTATTAAATACTTTGGATTATTGAAAGCCCACTCACCAAAAAACTGGGTCATGGGTTTGGTTATTCTCAGCATAGGAACATCGTCGTATTTAAAAATTAATGAGTCTGGTGTCCAATCTACCGTATAAATATGCCATTTAGTTACATCGTTATTTTCAGGAAAATACAAGCGATCTACAATGCCTGCGTCTCCGCTATATCCTTTACCATGTACTGCGGCACTGGCCCAATCTTTTTCTCCGATGTATTCCATAATATCAATTTCACCTGTTTCTGGCCAGTTGCCATTGCCTAACATCCACCAGGCAGGCCAGAGGCCGGCACCTTCTGTTAATTTTATTCTGGCAGATATAGATCCGTAGGTTATTTCAACTTTGTTTTTTGTATTAATTCTTCCAGAGATAAAATTGAATTTCTGACCGTCGGCAGTAGTAAAATCAGGTGTATAAACCGGCTTTAGTTGTAATGCTCCATTTTGAGCACCCTCTGCATCATTTCCTTTTACAAAAGATATTGTGGTAGCAGAGTCAACATAAGCCTGCAGTTCGTTATTAACATGCATGCCGGTAACTTCTACATTCCATTTCGTAGTATCTAATTTTTCTGAAGAAAAGTCATCATAAAAGATAAGTTCTCCTTCTTGTTTTTTTGTAGTGGTACCTGTTGCAGAACTGTTCTGGCAGCTATTGAATAAAAAAAGAATAGAAATTGAAAGAAATATATTTTTCAAAATATCTTTAATCATCTGAGTAAAAATTAATTGTTTTAGTTTAAGACTTTATTGATAAACCCTTATGTAATCAATTTCAAGTGTGGCATTGGTAAATGCAGGATCTACCGCACCGCCAAACGTGCCTCCCATGGCCATGTTAAGAATGAAGAAAAAGTTTTGGTTGAAAGGAGTTAGATTGGAATTTGTGAAATTGTAATAAGTATTATTGTCAACAGCTATTTTAATACTGGTTGTATTCCATTCAAGAGTGTAGATATGAAATTCTGTAGTGGCATTGGATATTACAGTAGTAGCGCCATCAGCATTACCACCAGAGCGACCCGGATAATGTAAAGTGCCAAATATCCGATTCAAATCGTTGCCTTTATGCTCCATAATATCAATTTCACCACATGCCGGCCAACCAGCACTGCTAATATTATTTCCAAGCATCCAAATAGCCGGCCAGGTACCTCCACCTGCCGGTAGCTTAGCCCTTACTTCTACTTTTCCGTATTTAAATGAAAACTTATCCTTTGAAAGTAAGCGGGCAGAAGTGTAGGCACTGCCACTAAAATTTTCTTTAATCGCAGTTATTTTAAGCGTACCTCCTGATACACTGGCATTATTAAGGCTGTTTGTATAATACTGCAGTTCAGCATTGCCCCACCCGCCGGCACCAATATCATAACCCCACTTAGCCGGGTTAGGAGCCCCAGCCGTTTCAAACTCTTCATTCCAAACCAAACTCAATGCTACAGTTACCGTTATTTGTATTGACTTTGAAACGGTTTGCCCACCTGAACCTCTTGCCAAAACCTTTACTGTATAGGTGCCGGAACTTGGATAGCGGTAAGTAACAATTCCGTTGCTTACAGTTTGAAAAATGCCATTTCCAAAATCATATTCGTATGAAATTGCATTTGTAGCCGTGGCTGTAAAATTTACGTTCCCACTATTATCAGTACTTACTATTGCGTCTAATGTAAGGTTAGCGGGTGCGTTACTTGCTGCTGTCTTATCTTTCTTACATGAATAAGAAATAAGTATAACTAACAGGCAGAATACAAATGAGTATTGTTTCATTTTGTGCAATTTGTACGTATAACATCTGAAGTGATGCCAGCGAATCCTTCAGGTAATATTCACTATGGCTTTGGTTTTAATTTTTGATACCAGGCATTGCCATCTGTACCAATATTTCTCAGGTGAATGCTATTGTTTGTTACAGACAATATTTCGTACGTGGTGCCTCCGGTTCCAAAGTTAATAATTCCATTACCCGGAACAGTAAACTGAACACGGGTAGAGTTAGCGGTTGTTGAAGCCGATGTAGCTTCCATAAATGCCAGCTGTTTTGTATTACCGGCATTGATGCCGTAGCATCCGTCTCCACCCGCCATACCGTAAAATGCTGTGGCTGCACCAATGGAAAAGGATTGGCCTTTATTGTTAATGCTCATGGAAATTCTATTCAGCGGATCTTTCGTAAATGTAATTTCATCATCATAAGCACAGGCTTCTCGGGTATTAGGACCTGCGGAATAATAATTCGGAAAAAATAAGTCGTTTTGACCTACGCCGAAATGCCCCTGGGCTGCATTGTCTGTTACCCAAATCTTTGATGCGCCATTGGTGAAAGCTTGTAAGATATCTGCCGGAATTTCAAAAGCCACAAAAACAGTAATTTTTTTACTGATTGTTGAAATAGCCCCACCAGTACCGATTGCATTTACAGAGATCGTATAACTGGATGTTCCGGGGTTACTGTATTTATGAGTAACTGTTCCTGAAGGAACTACCTGTGTAATTCCATCACCAAAATCAATATTGTAACTCAGTGCATTTACAGAAGTAGTGGTGATAGTAACATTACCAGTTCCGTTTCCATTCGGATTATTCGCATCAACTCCCTGTACAACAGCGGTCAGATTAAGATTGGTTGGTGTTTTTATTTCCCCAAACTTAAATTCTTCTTTTTTGCAACTGATAAGCGCAAAGAGAACTGTAATCAGGATCGTTGCTATTAAATTTATATTCTTAATCATTTTATTTATGTTTTAATTAATTAAGTCTTATATCATCGAAATAATAAGTGAAATTAGGTGAGCCATCTCCCATAATTCCGAGATCAAAAATCAAAACAATTTTTTGATAAGCATTTGCAACATTAATGCCGTTGAAATCAAAGCTCAACTCTTCCCATGTATTAGCGGTTGTTGTTGTTACTTCTTTTTCAAAGTTGATACCTCCATTGGAAGCATTCTCTACTTTTAAGAGAACTTTAGCGCCTACTCTTGGAGAAAACACTTTTACCTTAAAGATTTTTGAACCGGAAAAATTAATGGGGTTTACTAACTCAATAAAGCTGCCGCCATAAACCTCTCCCGTATTTTTTACCATTTTTGCAACCTTACTACTTGTATTGATACCAGCAACGCTTGGATTATTTACAACAGTAACATTGCCGCCTCCAAAATCAATAAACGGATAAGGATATGTTGTTGATTGAAAATCTAATGGCA
>JANRMC010000099.1:0-24540 GCA_033761915.1 Flavihumibacter sp. | reverse complement strand
ACTTTGTTTTTGTGAGTGACTTGATTCTCTGAAATCAAATTCACAATCTAAAGTAACATTCTCTGCATGTATCTCTTTCCCTCTTTTAATTTTATGAAGAAGAGATTCAATGCATAGTTTACCCATTTGAAAAGCTGGGTGAGATATAGATGATAAAGGAGGGGAAAGTAAAGCAGCAGTAGGCGAATTGTAAAAGCTTATAATTTTTAAATCATTCGGAATTTTTATAAATAATTCATTGCAAGCTGAATACAGACATAAAGTATATCTCTCTACAGTTGAAAATACTGCGTCAGGTTTTACATGTATTAAAGCTTTTTTTATTGATTCCTTGGCCAATGCCTCGTTTTCGCAAAGTAAAATATTTTCCTTTTTTATGTTTAAAAAATTGTTTTTTAAGGCCTTTTTGTATCCTGCCAGTCTATCTTTAGTAACAGAAACCTGTTCAGAAATTCCTATAAATAAAATTTTTTTGCAATTTAATTCAATTAAGTGTTGAGTGGCTTTTAACCCACTCTCATAGTCTTTACAAGTTATTGCAGGTATTCCCGGTTCGCTAATAACCCTATCAAAAAAAACGACTGGAACAAACTGAATTAAGTTTTTAATATGGGTAAAGTTTTTGTCAAGGCTTCCAACTACAGATATTATTACACCATCTACTCTGCCGTTACATAATTCATTTATTATTTCAACTTCTTTCGTGTGATTTTCGTGGGTTTGATAGATAAGCACATGAAAATTATTTTCGTTTGCAATTTCCTCTATTACATTAAGGGCAAGTGTAAAAAAATAATTTGAAACATCCGGAATTACTACAGCAATCGTTTTAGAAGAACCTCGTTTAAGGCTGGAAGCTTGAGGATTTGGTCGAAAGTTGATTTCTTTTAAATAATCATTAATCTTTTTTTTGGTTTTCTCACTAATTTGATGACTATTTCTCATGGCTCTCGAAACAGTGGATGCAGAAACTCCTAATTTTTTGGCTATCTCTAGTATTGTCATTTTAACAAAATTACACATAATAGAGAAAGCGCATAGAATAACTAGCATTCGTATATAATGCCAGCATTTTTGCCAAGTCAGGTATAAAGTAGTTCGATAATTGTACAGTTCTGGGCACTTCTTAAAAGCTTTGCATTATTGCAAACCTTTTTTTATTGACCCGGCAGCAACACTTTGTGCATCTCCGGTTGCGTCGCACTCTTCAACTTTTATATCGCTAATTGAACTACAAATCAGAAAAATTAAAATTTCAACTGCTGCAGTGTGCGATGCAACGATGCTTAACCGGAGCGGTAAAGCTGGTAACATAGTTTTCTATTTGATTTATGCTAAATAGTTTGTTGAAAACCATGGTCGATTGATAAATACTGTAATTTAATAGCTCTTATACGATTGTTATGAAGCACCTTTCAACCTGTATTGCTCTTGCTTTTTTTACAAGCATCCAACTTACTAATGCACAAGATAGCTTATTAAAAAATTTTAAAAACCCACCCCATGCAGCAAAGCCGCGTGTATGGTGGCATTGGATGAATGGCAATATTAGTAAAGAAGGTATACAAAAGGATCTTGATTGGTTTAGCCGTGTTGGTATTGGAGGTTTTCAGAATTTTGATGCGGCTTTATTTACACCGGTAATTGTGCCAAAGAAGATTGTGTTTATGACGCCGGAGTGGAAAGACGCTTTTAAATTTACTACTGCATTAGCTGATAAAAAAGGATTGGAAATGGCCATAGCTGGCTCGCCCGGCTGGAGCGTTACCGGTGGCCCCTGGGTAACACCCAAGGACGCCATGAAAAAATATGTTTGGACGGAAACCAGCATAAAAGGAGGCGAAGAATTTATAGCTAAGCTGGCACAGCCTTCTGATGCAACTGGTAAGTTTCAGAATGTGCAGGTATCTAAAGCCGGATTTATGAGTGCTTTTATTGGAGAGATACCTGCTTATTACCAGGATGCCATGGTGGTGGCGTATAAGTTGCCCGACCATGAAAAAGCATTTACAGCTTTTAACCCAAAAATCAATTCAAGCAGCAATACTTTTACTATAAAAGATTTAACGGATGGCGATTTAACCAATGCTGTTTTTTTATCGCCAATGAAAGTGGGAGAAGATATGTGGCTGCAATACGAATTTGAAACACCACAAACATTTAAAGCATTTGCCATAGCCGGGGCCGTGCAAACCGCCATGCAGGATTTTGATGGCGTTCCACTGAACCGTTCATTAAAAGTAAGTGACGATGGTATTAGTTTCAGAGAGGTTGCACAGCTTTCCGGCAGCATCATTCCTTTAAACACCGTTAGTATACCACCCACTACTGCTAAATACTGGCGCATTGCTTATAAAACCTTGTCACCCCCAATAAATGTTTTTGCTGCTATGGCTGGTGGCAATCCGGTTGGAGAAAAATCGGATGGTGTAAACATAGCTGAATTTGTTTTATACAATACCGATCGAATTGATCAATACGAAGACAAAGCCGGCTTTACCCCATGGAAAGAAAACAACAAAACATATTACCACAAAATGCCGATGCAACAGCTATTACGGATGTGATAGATTTAACCGCATTTATGCAGGCCGATGGAAGCATACATATAAAAGCAAGTGCTGCCGACATTCAAAATCCAAAAACAGAAATTGCGTTGCCTAATGGCAATTGGGTAATCATCAGGTTTGGTTATTCTTTAACCGGCCGGCAAAACCATCCCGCCTCTCCGGAAGCAACAGGGCTGGAAGTAGATAAATTAGACAAAGAGGCTGTTAAAAAATACATCAACACCTATCTGGATATGTATAAAGATGCCACTGGTGGTTTGATGGGTGCAAAAGGGTTACAGTATATGATTTTAGATAGCTATGAAGCGGGTCATATGACCTGGACCAAAAACTTCCCCGAAGAATTTTTGAAAAGAAGGGGCTATTCCATTAAAACATGGATACCGGTTTTAACAGGAAGAATTGTACAAAATACCACTGCCAGTGAAAAATTTTTATGGGATTTTAGAAAAACAATCGGAGAGTTGATAGCAGAAAATCATTACGATGTTATTGGAGAAGAGTTACATAAACGAAACATGAAGCGTTATACCGAAAGCCATGAAGACAGACGTATTTACTTAGCCGATGGCATGGATGTAAAACGCAATGCTGATATACCCATGAGTGCTATGTGGACGCCCGGCAGCCTGACTGGCGGAGACAATGAAGAAGTGCGCAGCGAAGGGGATATCCGTGAGTCTGCATCGGTGGCAAATATTTACGGCAAACCAATTGTTGCTGCAGAATCTATGACGTCTATTCAAAATGCATTCAGCTTTCATCCCGGAAAATTAAAACGTACCGCCGATATGGAACTGGCATCCGGCTTAAATCGTTTTGTTATTCACACATCGGTGCACCAGCCCTTGGATGATAAAATGCCGGGGTTCTCACTGGGTCCGTTTGGCCAATATTTTACCAGGCAAGAAACATGGGCCGAACAGGCAAAGGCATGGATTGATTATTTAGCAAGAAGCAGTTATATGTTGCAGCAGGGAAAAAACATTGCTGATGTATTGTATTATTATGGAGAAAACCAAAACATTACGTGGCTCACCCGCGAGAAATTACCGGCCGTACCTGCCGGATATGAGTTTGATTTTGTAAATGCCACTGCATTATTAAATGCTATTGATTTTAAAAATGGTAAACTTACAGCAATAAGCGGCAACACCTATCAGCTATTGGTGTTAGATGAAAGCGCAAAAAATATGACCCTGCCAGTTTTAAAAAAAATAAATCAACTGGTAAAAACGGGGGCAAAACTCGTTGGTGCCAAGCCACAGCAATCGCCCAGTTTAAGCGATGATGTTGCCGAATTTGAACGTGTGGTAAATGAATTATGGAATAACCCTAATGTTTTAAAAGGTAGTATTGCAGATGCATTGGCAGCTATAAACGTACAAGAAGATGTGGTGATAAAAAATAATGTTGCCAAAATTTTATACCGTCATCGTAAAGCCGGAAGCCTGGATATTTATTGGCTAAACAATCGCAGCCAGAATGTAGAAGATATTGAAGCAACTTTCCGTGTGGCGGGTAAAGTGCCTGAGTTGTGGTTTGCAGAAACGGGTAAAACAGAAGCACTGTCTTACCATATTGCCAATGGGTTTACCAAAGTAAAACTGCATATGGAACCCAACGATGCTTTATTTGTTGTATTTAAAAATACAGCCACCAAAAATAGTGTTGAGTTGCCACCGGTTAAAGTAAAAGAGCTAACTAGTATAGAAGGCCCATGGGATATTAATTTTCAGAAAAACCGCGGCGCTCCTTTCACTGCAAAATTTAATAAGCTGGCTTCATGGACGGATAATGCCGACACTGGTATAAAATATTTTTCCGGCACAGCCACTTACACAAAAACAATCAATGCCTCAGCTAATTGGTTTACCAAAGATGCTGAGTTGTGGTTAAACCTTGGCGATGTAAAAAATATTGCAGAACTGTCTGTTAACGGAAAGCCATTGGGTATTGTTTGGAAAAAACCATTTCGTGTAAATGTTACCAGTGCCTTAAAACCCGGCAATAATAAAATAGAAATAAAAGTAACCAACCTTTGGGTAAACCGGTTAATAGGAGATGCACAACCGGGTGTTACCAATAAAATCACCTACACCACCATGCCATTTTACCAGCCTGATGCACCATTGTTGCCAGCGGGTTTATTGGGTCCGGTAACAATTATGGCGGTTACCAGAAAATAATTTTTTGTAACCAGCCGCATAACCTTGTGCAGCATCCTTGCGTCGCACAAGTTAGCGGCAGTAAATATTGGGGCAATTTTTTGTAAAAATGCAAAGGCTGTAAAGTCTTCATCAAAAACAACCTTAAGTACCCATGAAATATTTTGGGGTATGAATAAAAATTATCGTTTTGTTTTTCGGTACTCTTTGGGTGAGAGGCCATTTAGCTTTTTAAACAACCTTGCAAAATAATTTGGGTATTCAAAATTCAGCAGGTAAGCTATTTCAGCAATGCTTTTAGTGGAATGTGCCAGGTGATTTTTAGATTGTTCCACCAGGTGTTCCTGCACAATCAGTAAAGCTGATTTGCCACAAACCTGGTTACAAATACGGTTAAGGTGTACTGCCGATATGCCAATTTCTTTTGCATAGGCCGGAATGAGTTGCGGAGTGCTGGTGGTTTTTACCAATTGCACAAAACGCCGGTAATGCAATAATGTTTGATTTGTATCTGGCAGCAATGGCTGAACACTTGTTTCTGAATGACGCTGCAGCAAAATAAAAAATTGCTGCAGTAAAGATGCTGTCAATAGCTTTTTTTCTGTTTTTTCATTAAAAAGCTCGGCTTTCAACAGCTTTATTATTTCCATTAATTGAGCAAACGCTTTTTTCTGATTTAAGAAGGTAACTACTTTTAAACTGTCAAAATGCAAAAGCAGGGATGCGGCAGGAGCAAACAATGTTTCAAAAAATGTATCAGATAAGGTAAGGATATTCCCCTTTACTGCCGGGCTGTATTGCAGTCCGTGTAAAACTCCGGGAGGGATTGCGATGATTAACGGCGTTTTTAAAGAAAGGGTGCTTTCAGATGTTTCCAGCTGCACATCGCCCGATTCAATACAAAAAACCTGATAGAGATGAGAATGGATATGCGGATTGATCTTCCAATCAAAACGCTCACTGCGGGTTTTAATGAGTTCTAAAAAAATGTATACTTCATTCTTGCTGCTGCTAAGATCACCGTACAAACCGTCAAAATGGAGTATCTTTTTTTTAGACATTGGCCGATGTTTGAATTGTATCTATTTTATGCAAAATAATGACTTTTTAACTGCCCTGCTTTCTTTTCCTTTGTATAAACCAACTACACACATGAAACCTGCTTTACGTGCGGCACAAGCCGTGCTGCTTTTACTTCTTTTTTCAAGCATAACTTTTGCGCAACGCACCGGTGGCATTCCGTTAGCCAATACCTCCTCCATAAAAAATAAGTGGTTGAATATTGCTTATGCCAAAAACTCAACAGCACAACAATTAGATATTTATTTGCCCGAAACAGGTGAAGGTCCTTTTCCTGTAATTGTTTCTATACATGGTGGCGCATTTAAAATGGGAGATAAAGCGGATGTGCAGGTGCTGCCTATGCTGGAAGGATTGAAACGTGGCTATGCAGTCGTGTCAATTAATTACCGGTTAAGTGGGGAAGCCATTTTTCCGGCGCAGATACAGGATGTAAAAGCAGCCATCCGCTGGATAAAAGCAAATGCAAAACAATATCAATTAAATGCAGATAAACTAGCCGTATGGGGCGGTTCGGCGGGTGGTCATTTGGCGGCTATGGCCGGAACTACGGGTGATGTGATAGAACTGGAAGACCTTACGATGGGTAATGCTAATTACTCAAGTAAAATTCATGCAGTAGTAGATTGGTTTGGCCCAATTAACTTTAATACTATGGATGCCCAGTTTAAAGTTAGTGGCAAGGGTAAGCCAGACCATGATGATGCTAATTCACCCGAATCGGAATTAGTAGGAAAGAAAATTACAGATGCACCTGATTTGGTAAAAAAAGCTAACCCGGCAACTTATATTTCTAAAGATGATCCACCTTTTTTTATTGAACATGGTACAGTGGATCAGTTAGTACCAACAGAACAATCCATAGATTTTGCAGCAGCATTAGAAAAAATACTAGGCAAAGAAAATGTACATTTAAAATTACTGGAAGGCGCCGGACATGGCACACCGCAGTTCAGTACCAAAGAAAACCTTGACAGTGTTTTTAATTTTTTAGACAAATTGCTGAAATGAAAATAACCCGTTTGCAATTAACCAATATTGCCCTTTGCTTTTTGCTGAACATGCTGGATGGCATGGATGTGATGGTGGTATCTTACGCCGCACCCAGCATTTCAAAAAGCTGGACGATAAGTCCGCAATCATTAGGCATTGTTTTTAGTGCCGGTTTATTAGGCATGACTATTGGCGCCATGTTTATTGCACCACGGGCAGATAAAATTGGAAGAAAAGCAATCATACTTCTCTGCACACTAATAATGGGCATAAGCGTATTTGCCACAGCTTGGGCCGGTTCAGTAAATGCATTAATGCTTTTTAGAGTGTTAAGCGGCGTTGGTATTGGCGGCGTATTGGCCAGCTCAGCCACATTAACGGCAGAGTATGCACCCAAACAAACAAAAGATTTTTGGGTAAGTTTTGTAATGTCTGGCTATCCCATTGGTGCTGTTTTATCAGGGCTGGTGGCGGGAAGTATTATTCCTCAATACGGATGGCCCACCATGTTTAAAATAGCTGGTGCTGCTTCAGTAATTGTAATACCTGTGGTGTATTTGTTTTTAAAAGAAAGCGAAGAGTTTTTGCAAAAGAGTGGCGCTAAAAAAAATCCGGCAGTAACGGCATTGCTTACGCCGCAATATAAAAAACCCACATTATGGTTGTGGCTGGCAATTTTTATGGCGTTTGCATCTTTATATTTTCTCACCACCTGGATACCTAAGCTGGCCGCTGCCACCGGCCTTTCTGTAGAGCTGGCTATTTATGCCGGCACCATTTTTAATTTGGGTGCGTTTGCCGGTATTGTATCGCAGGGTTTTTTATCTGCAAGGTTTGGGTTACAAAAAACCATTTTCTGGTACCTGGCTTTTACCGCATTGCTCATGGTGTTGTTTGGTTTGTTTAAAGGTTCGGTTTTAGTATTGATACTTTTTGGATTAATAGGCTTTGGTGTGCAGGGCGGTTTTGTAGGCATGTACAGTGTGGCTGCAAAATTATACCCGGTTGACAGAAGGGCAACTGGTGTAGGTTGGGCAGTAGGTGCCGGAAGAATAGGCGCTATTGCTGGTCCGTTGGTGGGTGGCCTGCTCATTGGTTGGGGATTGAGTATGGCAGCTAATTTTATTGCTTTTGCGGTGCCCACCATTATTGCAGGTATTGCCACATTATTTATAACAACAAAAGAAACGAATTAAATAAGCGAACATGAGTGAACCGGTAAGAGATTTAGCACATATTGCCCATGTTGAATTATACACTCCCCGGCTGGAGGAAAGTGTTAAGTTCTTTCATGAAATAATGGGAATGCATATTAGTGACGTTGAAGGAGAGTCGGTTTATTTGCGGGCTTATGACGATTATGAGCACCATACTCTGAAGCTGACCCCACACAAACATGCCGGCATGAAGCATTATTCATGGCGTACACAAAGCAACGAGGCTTTGCAAAGAAGAGTGGCCGCTATTGAAAAAACAAATTTGGGTATAGGGTGGAATGATGGTGATTTAGGCCATGGCCCTGCTTACCAGTTTCATACACCGGCCGGCCATTTGTGCGAACTGTATTTTGAAACTGAAAAATTTAAAGCAACCGGTAATGATGTATCGGCTTTAAAAAATAATGCCAGCAGGTTTCCGGCAAGAGGTATTAATGTACGCAGGCTGGATCATGTAAACTTATTTGCAAAAGATATCAGGGCTTTCAGAGATTTTCAGTTGCAGCATTTGGGGGGCACACTTACTGAAACGATAGTTGATAATTTACAGGACATGAACCCGAAGGCGGTTTGGTTTATGGTTAACTCAAAATCGTACGACCTTGCAGTAACAGAAGATTATTTAGGAATGGATGGCCGGTTTCATCACATGACCTATGCCTGCAACAGCCGTGAAGAGGTTTTAATAGCGGCTGATATTTGTTTGGAGAATGGAATTTTTATTGAAACCGGTCCGCATAAACATACCATACAGCAAACTTTCTTTTTGTATGTGTATGAGCCGGGCGGCAACCGTATTGAAATTGCCAATACAACGGCAAGGTTAATTACAGATCCCGATTACGAAACCGTAGTGTGGACACAGGAAGAACGTAAGAAAGGGCAGGCATGGGGTTTGGCAACGGTGCCCAGCTTTCATACAAAGGGTACGCCCATGCCGGAAGACCTGGAATGAAGTGAATGAGAAATAAAGGCATAGAGAATGAAAGTTTTTTTGACATCATTTGTTTTTCATGGCAGCATCGTTGTGTCACTCACTTCATCATTTGATATTTGATGTTTCTTTTTTTTAAATTTTAAATCGCAAACCAGAAATTCTAAAGTACAAGTGTGCGACGCAACGATGTTTAATAGAATTACTAAAGCTGGTTACAAAAAATAAATTATGAAGAAAAAATTATTGGTAATAGGTGCACACAGCGGCGATTTTGTTTGGAGAAGCGCCGGCACTATTGCAAAGTCCATTGAAGAAGGAGCGGAAACGCTGGTGATTTGTATGAGCTATGGTGAGCGTGGTGAAAGTGGTGAACTATGGAAAGAAGACCCGAAGCGAACGGTGGAAAGCGTAAAAGTAATACGAAGAGAACAGGCGGAGAAAGCAGCTGCTATTATTGGAACGCCTATACAATTTTTAGACTGGGGCGATTACCCGATGCTGATTTCTGATGAACGGGTGGAACAACTGACGCATATTATTGGCGACTTTGAACCCACTGTTATTTTAACGCATTCGGCAAACGATCCTTTTAATCCGGATCATCCACTAGCGTTTCAGGCAACACAAAGGGCAAGACTGTTAAGCAGCGGTGCCGGTGTGCCCAGTGCCTTTAAAAATATTGATCCGCCGGCCTGGTATTCTTTTGAACCGCACCAGCCGGAGCTTTGTGGTTTTGTGCCGGATACATTTATTGACGTATCATCGGTAATGGAAAAAAAACTGGCGGCCATGAATTGCATGGGTGCCCAAACTTATTTGAAAGATTATTATGCAGAGCTGGCAGGCCGCAGGGCAAATCATGCCAGAAGAATTTCAGGTAAAAAAGAAATAAAATTTGCAGAAGCACACCAAAGCATGGTGCCGAGAGTAACGAATACGATTTTTTAAATTTTAAATAAATCAACAATGAAAAAAATATCTTTCCTTATCGCATGCATAGCGCTTTCTGTAACAACATTTGCCCAATGGGCAGTTGATAAAGGGCACTCTAAAGTAACTTTTATTGCCGGCCACCATGGAATATCTGAAGTGGATGGATACTTTAAAAAGTATGAAGCAACATTGGTAACTACAAAAGACGATTTCAGTGATGCCGTATTTGAAATGACGGTGGAAACAGCGAGCCTTAATACCGATTTAGAAATGCGTGACAATCATCTGAGAAGCGAAGACATTTTTAATGTGGCACAGTTTCCGGTAATGACCTTTAAAAGCACTTCTTTTAAAAAGAAAGGGGGTAACCAGTATATGATGACAGGGAACCTTACCATGCGTGGTGTTACCAAAGAAATAGTACTGGATGTTGTATTGAACGGCCCTGTAGAAAATCCAAATAAAAATGCAAAAAATATACAGATAGGCATAAAGGCTTTGGGTAAAGTTAAACGCAGTGATTTTAAATTGGGTGCTAATCTGCCTACAGCTTTTGTTAGTGATGAAATTCAGATTCGTGTAACCGGAGAGTTTAATAAACCGCTTTAAAACAATGGTATCGTTATGAATTTTGTAAAAGAATTGGCGCAATTTTCTGCAGCTACCTTGCATGAAGCATTAGGTAAGCAGGGCAATTTACCAGCTGCCATAAAGCCCATTGCTGCAGGTATGAAAGTATGTGGCCCGGCATATACCGTTAAAACCATGCCACGGGATAATGTATTATTACACCGTGCCTATGCTTATGCAAAACCCGGTGATGTGATTGTGGCAGACTGCGGTGGTTTTTATGAAGCTGGCTATTGGGGAGATTTAATGAGTCTGGGCGCCAAAACAAAAGGCATTAATGGTTTGGTGATTGATGGCTGTGTGAGAGATGCGGATGATATTGAAGCCATGGGTTTTAATGTATTCAGCCGTGGGCTGTGCATACGGGGTACTTCAAATTTTGGCGAAGGCAGTTTGAATGAAACCATTGTTATTGGCGGTATCATTATAAATCCCGGTGATTTTATTATTGGCGACCGTGATGGTGTGGTGGTGGTGCCAGCTAATCAAGCAGCAGCAGCTATTGAAAAAGCAACAGCACGGGAAGCTAAGGAGGAAAATGTACGTAAACAATTGAGAGAAGGAAAAACCTCTCTTGAAATTTATGGTTGGACCTTTACTGATAAATATTCAAATAACCAATGAGTGCAGCATTACATGTAGCCGTATTAGGCTTGGGTGAAGCCGGAAGCATTTTTGCGAATGATCTGGCAGCAAAAGGCGTAAAGGTAGTGGGCTGGGATCCTTCACCTGTAAGAAGATTACACAAAAATATTTTGTTAGCAGCCTCTAATGCCGATGCTGCAAAAAATGCAGATATTATTTTAAGCGTAAATCTTTCTTCTGTATCAGGGGATGTTGCCAACGAAGTATTGCCGGTTTTGAACAGCACAAAAATTTATGCGGAGATGAATACATCATCTCCGCAACAAAAAATTGATATTGAAAAAAGCTTAACGTCATCGGGTGTGCAGTTTGCTGATGTGGCTATTATGGCGCCGGTACCGCCCAAAGGAATTGAAACGCCGTTTTTATTATCTGGCAATGGCGCTCATGCATTTAAGAATTTATTGCAGGCCCACAATCCTAATATGGAAGTATTGAGTGATACAACCGGCGATGCATCTACCCGCAAATTACTCCGTTCTATTGTGTATAAAGGGGTGGCCGCCGTTATTTGCGAAGCAATGGAAGCCGCAAAGCAGTTTGAACTGGAAGATTACATGCGTGAGCAAATAAGTGCTGTAATTGGAGGTAACGATGCATTGATTGACCGGTTTATAGAAGGAAGTCATACTCATGCAGAAAGGCGCATACATGAAATGGAAGCAGTGGTGGCAATGCTGGAAGAAAAAAATATTCAGCCTTTTATGTCCGAAGCCGCTAAATTGAACATGGAAAAAATTTTAAAAAACAAAAAAAACGGTTTCCGTAAATAAATTTTCTCTTTTAGTAAATGGTATGATAGATGTATAATAATCTTTACAAAAAATAAACAACAACACAATTATGGCAGCAACTAAACCCCTTAGCACAAACATGCGCATCTGGCACCGTTATTTAGGCTTTTTTTTGGCAGGCATAATGGCCGTTTATGCTCTAAGCGGTATCATTATGATTTTCAGAGATACTGATTTTTTAAAACAGGAAAAGCAAATAGTGAAGATGATAAAACCCAATGCCACCCCTGCAGAACTGGGGCCTTTATTAAGAATGCGGGAAGTGAAAGTAAAGAAAGAAGAAGGCAATATTTTATTTCTTGAAAATGGTACGTATGATAAAAGTACCGGCAAAGCTGAACTAACCATTAAAGAATTACCCTTTTTATTACATAAAATGGAAGATATGCATAAAGCAACTTCCAAGAAGCCGTTGTTCTTCCTGAATGTGTTTTTTGGGGTTTCTCTTTTATTCTTTGTAGTTTCTTCTTTTTGGATGTTTTTACCCAAAACAACCATTTTTAAAAAAGGATTATACTTCACCATTGCAGGTATCGTTCTTACATTAATTGTATTATTTGTGGGCAATTGATCTGTATTAAAATGCAAACAGCTATACCATACATGCAATTCCGCGGCGGCAGTTCCAAAGGGCTTTTCTTTAAAGCAGAAGATTTGCCGGCAGCAGAAGCTGCAAGAAATAAAATAATTCTTGCAGCAATGGAAGGTGTTGGTGCCGGAGATCCCCGCCAGATTGATGGTTTGGGTGGCGCTACTTCTTTAACCAGCAAAGTAGCTGTTGTCAGTAAGTCTGAAAACCCCGGGGCAGATTTAGATTATTTATTCTTACAGGTAGTCATTGGTAAAGGACAGGTAAGCACTACACAAACCTGTGGCAATATGCTGGCAGCTGTGCTTCCTTTTGCTATTGAAGCAGGAATGATTAAGTCCGCAGATAAAACCACCACGGCTAAAGTTAATATTGTAAATACAGGAGGCGTTTGCGAAGTAACAGTAGAAACACCCGGCGGCATCGTTAACTATGCCGGTAACGCTAAAGTGGATGGCGTGCCCGGTACCGCTGCACCGGTTATTTGTAATTATTTAGAAACGGAAGGGGCCACTTGTGGTGCCTTATTGCCATCAGGCAATGTAAAGGATATAATAGATGGCATTGAACTTACCTGTATTGATAATGGAATGCCATCTGTTATTTTAAATGCTGCAGATTTTAATATTACCGGGTATGAAACTCCGGACACATTAAATAACAACGAAGCCTTAAAAAAGAAAATCGAAAGCATCCGTTTACAGGCCGGCCCGTTAATGCAGCTGGGTGATGTAACAGATAAAACCATTCCCAAAATGTGTCTGGTATCTCCACCGGTTAATGGCGGTGCTTTAAACACCCGTACTTTTATTCCGCATGTTTGCCATGAGGCTATTGGCGTGCTGGGGGCGGTTTCAGTGGCGTCTGCAATTTTTTTAGAAGGTAGTGTCGCTGCAAAAGTCGCGGCCGCATCACCTCAACAAGACGTTATTTCTATAGAACACCCCACCGGAGAGTTTAGTATTCAGTTTGAGATGAGTAACAACCACAATAAAATTGTCTTTCACAAGTCTGGTGTCATCCGCACTGCACGTTTATTAAGTAAGGGATTGGTTTATATTCCTGCGCTAGTGTAAGCAAACTTTATTCTTGCATATTTTCGTCTTTTCTTGACGACTCTAATATTTTTCCAATAATCTTTCTGAGTGCGTCTGTTTCGTTAGAAGAAAGTGATTCTAACAAAGAAGACTCCATCATATCTAAAGCGCCGTTGCAATCTTGTAATAATTTTTTTCCCTTGGTGGTAAGACTTAGTCTAAGTATTCTCTTGTGTGCCGGGTCAACAGTTTTTTTAAGCAGCTTTTTTGTTTCCAGCACTTTCACCAGTTCATTCATACTCTGTGGTGTCATAGAAAACCGGCGGCTGAGTTGTGCCGAAGAAAGATCGCCTTTGTCGTAATCAACAAAATATAAAACGGTAAACTGTATCGGGGTAATCTCATACGGCTCCAGGGTATGGCTCATACGGCTGGTAACTTCTATCTCCGCCCGTTTAATCAGGTATAACAAACGTGGATTCATGCGGCAATTTAATAAAAATGATTTTTGATTTCAATATCAGGATTCCTTATATTTGAAAAGGAATCATTTTCCCAAACGGATTGCCTGTTATATGAGCCAGATACTGCAGACGGAAACTTCAAAACCGTCTTTAAAATATGCCTGGTATGTGGTAGCCTTGTTAACACTGGCCAACATATCTTCTTTTTTAGACAGGCAAATACTTGCCCTGCTGGTTGCCCCCATAAAAAGAGACATGCATTTAAGCGATACCAAAGTAAGCCTGTTAATGGGTTTAAGCTTTGCTATGTTTTATACCATTTTTGGTATTATAATTGGCCGCCTCGCAGACAGAACCAATCGTCGCAATGTTATTATGAGTGGGGTAGTGGTGTGGAGCCTGATGACATCGCTTTGCGCTGGTGTAAAAAACTATACTCAGTTTTTTTTAGCAAGGATGGGTGTTGGTGTGGGCGAAGCTACACTCTCACCTTCGGCATATTCAATGATAACTGATTTGTTTCCCCGTCAAAAACTGGCCCGTGCCATTAGTGTGTTCACTATGGGTATTTTTTTGGGCTCTGGTTTTGCATTAGCTATTGGTGCCGGTCTTGTTGCTAATTTGCCCAAAGAAGGCACATTGCAGGTGCCGCTGCTGGGCAATATTTATCATTGGCAAAAATTGTTTTTAATTATTGGTTTGCCAGGCCTGCTCATTTCTTTATTACTATTCACTGTCAAAGAACCGCAAAGAAAAGATCTTCTGCAAACTGGTGCAGGGGTAAACCGCATTCCTCTAAAAGAAGCACTGGCAATAATATTCCGCTACCCCAAAGCCTATCTTGGTATTTGTTTGGGTACAGCATTTACTGCTTTTGTTAATTATGGCTGCAGTGCGTGGGTGCCTACATTTATCAACCGCACATTTGGCTGGCCAGTACCTAAAGCTGGTTTTTACTATGGTATCATTCTATGTGTTGCTTCTGTGTTAGGCGTTTATTGGGGCGGTTGGTATGCAGATAAATTAAAAAATCAAAGTATCAGCAATGGAAGGTTGCGCATCGGCATCATAGCAGGTCTGGGTTGTTTGCTGTTTTGCTTTGTGCCACTATTGTCAAGCCCATACGCGGTATTGGCCCTAATATTTATCCCTGCATTTTTTACTGCATCACCAATGGGGGCCAGCACCACAGCTATACAAGAAATAATGCCTAATCAGGTAAGAGCATTGTCATCAGCAATATTTCTTTTTATATTAAATATGATTGGTCTTGGTTTAGGTCCTTTGCTCGTGGCCTATTTTACAGATAGTGTTTTTCAGAATGAAAATGCCATCCGCTTTTCGCTGGCGGCTTTATTTATAATTGGAGGCACCCTTGCTTTTGTGTTTTATTGGATGGGTTATAAAGCCTATAAAAAAATAGTGTAGTAAAAATTTTTGTTTACCGGCGGCAGTAATGCTATTGTGCATCGTTGCCACGCTCGGTTCAACGGCAACGCTTTTATCATCAAACAGAGTAACCAACAACGGTACACAATACATTTTTTTAGTAGAGTACTAGGTTATCAGGTTAAAATATGCCAGGTGATTTTTGTTTAAAAGATACGTGTAATGACAACAGCAACATATTCACGCCAAAATCTTCACTTCATGTTGCACGAGGTGCTGGATGTTTTGTCACTTACAAAACACCCCTATTTTGCATTGCACAATGCAGAAACGATGACTATGGTGCTGGATACCGCAGAAAGCATCGCGGAAAAGAATATGCGTCCTTATTTAAAGCAAAGCGATCAGCAGGCACCACAACTGGCAGACGGAAAAGTGAAAGTCCATCCGGCTTTGCATGAATACTATAAATCTTTTTGTGAAACCGGGTTAATGGCAGCTTGTTTTGATGAGTCGCTCGGTGGGCAGCAATTGCCTAAAACGGTTTACGCCGCGGCAGATTTTATTGTAGGTAACGCACATAACGGGTTTGAGATGTTTACCTCCTTATCTAATGGTGCTGCAAGATTACTCACCACTTTTGCCTCCACTAATTTGGTAAAAGAGTTTGCCCTTAAAATATTAGACGGCACTTATACCGCTACCATGTGTCTCACAGAAACTCAGGCCGGTAGTTCTTTAAGTGATATCACAACTGAAGCAATTTTGCAATCTGATGGCGTATATAAAATAAAAGGACAAAAAATTTTTATCAGCGCCGGAGATCATGATATTACCGAAAACATCATTCACCTGGTATTGGCAAGAGTTAAAAATGCCCCGGCTGGCATCAAGGGTATTTCACTTTTTGCCGTGCCCAAAAAAATAAATAACCAGCAAAATGATGTGTTGTCGCTTGCGATCTATCATAAAATGGGGCAGCGCAGTACACCCGCAATGCATTTAGAATTTGGTGCAAGCGATAACTGCACTGCATATTTGGTAGGAGAAGAAGGGAAAGGCCTTACTTATATGTTTCAGATGATGAACAATGCCCGGCTTGGTGTGGGCCTTGCCGGTACTTATATTGCTGCTGCTGCTTACTATGCCTCTCTGCAATACGCCAAACAAAGGCCGCAGGGCAGGAGGCCCAATACCCGGAATGCCAGCGAACCACCTGTTACCATTATACATCATGCCGATGTAAGACGTATGCTGCTTTTACAAAAAACAATAACAGAAGGTTCGCTGGCCCTGGTATTACATTGCTATAATTATATAGATAAACAGCAGGTGGCAGCCCCGGCAGAAAAAGAGCGTTACAGTCTTCTGCTTGAATTGCTTACCCCGGTTGCCAAAACATATGGAGCCGAAATGGGCACATTCGCAGTTAATAACGGCTTGCAGGTATTGGGTGGCTATGGTTACACAGAAGATTTTGTATTGGAGCAATTGGCAAGAGATATAAGAATAATGAGCTTGTATGAAGGCACCACAGGTATACAGTCTATTGCCTTATTGGGCCGTCAGGTTTTGGGTAATAATGCGCAGTCGTTACAAATTTGGAAAGAAGAACTGATGGCAGATATTGAACAGGCGCAGCATTTTGCCAACTTGCAATGTTATGCAGACTGGCTTTTGCATAAAATAGAGGAGCTGTTTAAAGTAACCACTCATTTGACAGAACGCTCCGCTAAAGTCAGTAAAGAAATTGTTTTGGCAGATGCTAATTTGTACATGGAGTTGTTTGGTCTTGTAAATATTGGCTGGCAATGGCTGCGCCAGGCTACAGTGGCACAACAGCAAATAACAAAGGCGCATAGCCATGAAGATGATCAAAAATTCTACCGCTCTAAATTGCAGGCTATGAAATTTTTCTTTCATTATGAATTGCGTAAGACCCGTGGTCTCGTTGCAAGATTAATGGATGAAGAAGTGCTGACGGTTTTAGACGGAGAAGATCTAATACTATAAAACTGTTTATTATGAATAACAGCCGTAGAAAATTTTTAACTACCGTGGGTGCTGGCTTATCTGCTTCAGCAATAGCACATCCTTTTACTGCCGGGCAAACCGGCGACCTCCAAACAGAATTTGCATTTAAAGCAGAAGTGTTGGTAGATAAAATAATGGACCTGGGCACCACGCAGCATGGCAACCGAAGAATCATTCCCATAACCGGGGGTACATTTGAAGGACCCGGTATAAAAGGTACTGTAGTGCCTGGTGGTGCAGATTGGCAAATTATACGTCCAGATGCAGTAGCCGAATTAGAAGCCAGGTACACTCTGCGTACCGATGATGGTGCGCTTATCTATGTAGTCAATAAAGGATACCGGCACGGCCCCGCGGCAGTAATGCAACGCCTCGCTAAAGGTGAGCCGGTAGAACCCTCAGAATATTATTTCAGAGCCACGCCGGTATTTGAAACATCGGTCCCTAAGTACAGCTGGTTAACCAATCACATTTTTATTGTAACCGGTGCCCGTAAACTAACCACTGTACTGCTCAATTTTTATAAAGTATTATAGCTATAAAAAATTGCTATGCATTCTATTCAAAAATTATTTAAGGAATTACCTGCATCACTAGAGGTGTTTGCAAGCGAAGAAATTATTGTTGTTAAAATCTGCCGCGTTGATAAGCGCAATGCACTGAACGATGCAACCATCCTTGGCTTACAAGAGATTTTTTCAAACATGCCAGATGGTGTTAAAGCTGCCATAATCTGTGGAGAAGGGAAACATTTCAGTGCCGGGCTAGATCTGAGTGAACTGAAAGAAAGAGATGTTATTGAAGGCGTTTATCACTCCCGCATGTGGCATAAGGCATTAGACGCAATACAATTTGGCAAAGTGCCTGTGGTAGCTGTATTACAAGGCGCTTGTGTGGGTGGTGGTTTAGAGTTGGCTGCTGCCTGCCATATACGTGTGGCAGAAGCCAGCACTTTTTATGCATTGCCCGAAGGACAGCGGGGCATTTTTGTGGGTGGTGGTGCATCTGTAAGAGTACCCAAACTAATTGGTATGGCTGCAATGCAGGATATGATGTTTACGGGTAGGGTATTAACTTCTGAAGAAGGCAATGCAAAAGGCATCTCTCAATATCTTGTAGCTGAAGGCACGGGGTTTGAAAAGGGAATGGAACTGGCTAAAAAAATTGCAGGCAATGCCGGCATGACCAACTTTGCACTCATGCACGTGCTGCCACGCATTACAGAAGCGGCACAAGAACAGGCTTTAATGATGGAAAGCCTGATGGCGGCTATTGCACAAAGTGCCCCTGAAGCTAAAGAGCGATTACAATTGTTTTTAGATGGCAAAGCAAAAAAACTGGGAGAATAAAAATGGCTGCCATACCAAAAAATACAATCGGTTACAGAAAGGTGGAAACCATCCATGTGGATATACAGCAACAGCAAGGTGCAGATGGTACTTTCTTGCTGCAATCTGCTGTGCCTTTAGAAACCTATCCTTACCGGTTAACAGAACGCCTGCAATATTGGGCAACACATACTCCCCATACTATTTTCATTGCAAGAAAAGATAATGATGGACAATGGCGGAAATTAACCTACGCAGCCACATGGAATAAAGTACAACGCGTTGCACAGGCATTACTTCAAATAAATCTTACGCCAGAAAAACCCGTGGCTATATTAAGCGAAAACAGTATTGAACACGGTTTAATGGCGTTGGCCGCTTTGCATATTGGCATTCCATATTCATCCATTGCGCCGGCTTATTCCTTGCGTTCAACCGACTATCAAAAATTAAAACATGTTATTAACCTGCTAACACCCGGCCTTATATTGGTGCAGGATGGAATAAAGTACGAGGCTGCATTGCAGGCCGTACATAACAATGCAATTATTGTTGCCGTCGAAAACCTGCCGGCTCAGTTACCTGCTATTTTGTTTGACGAACTTTTGCAGGAAGAACCTAGTCCGCAAGTAGCCGTAGCATACAATGCCATTCAGCCGCATACGGTTGCAAAAATATTATTTACATCAGGCTCTACAGGTTTGCCCAAAGGAGTGATAAATACACATGAAAATATAAGTACCAACTGGCAGCAGATTACACAAACTTTTCCTTTTCTAAAAGAAGAAGGATTGGAGTTTATAGACTGGCTGCCCTGGAACCATACGTTTGGGGGTAATCATAATTTTGGATTAACCATCTTTAATGGTGGCTCTTTGTATATTGACGATGGCAACCCCACACCAGAGGGTATGGCTACCACCATTGCCAATTTAAAAGAAAGAAAACCTACTATTTACTTTAATGTGCCAAAAGGTTTTGAAGATATGTTGCCTTTTTTTAAAAAAGATGCAGCATTGCGACAGCATTTTTTCAGTAATCTTAAAATGTTGTTTTACGCCGGTGCCGGAATGCCGCAGCATGTGTGGAATGAATGGGAGCAATTGGCGATAGATACTATCGGTGAAAAAATACAAATTGCTACGGGTCTTGGTTGCACAGAAACATGCCCTTCTGCTTTATTTGCCAGTAAGCCCGGGGGCTTTGCCGGTTTATTGGGTGTACCTGTGCCCGGTTTAGAATTAAAATTAGTGGAAGTAGCTGGTAAGCTGGAAGCAAGATACCGGGGTAAAAACGTTTTTCCCGGTTACTGGCGGCAACCGCAGTTAACAGCAAAAGTATTTGATGAAGAAGGTTTTTATTGCACCGGCGATGCCTTGCGTTTTGTAGATGCTGCGGATGCAAACAAAGGAATGTTGTTTGACGGGCGCATTGCAGAAGATTTTAAATTAAATACCGGTACCTGGGTGAGTGTGGGTGCATTGAGGGCACAAATAATTGCAGCCGGCAATGGTATTATACAAGATGTGGTAATTACCGGCCACGATGAAGCTTTTATTGGCGCCATTATTTTTCCGGGGGTTGAATATTGCAGACAGCTGATTGGCGCAACGGCTACCGTTACTGAAATAGCACAGCATTCATTGGTAAACCAACAATTGCAAAACTTATTGCAGGCGCTGGCTGCCAAAAGCACCGGCAGCGCCACGTTGGTGCGGCGTGCGGTTATTGCAGATTTTGTTTTAAGTACAGATAAAGGAGAGCTGACTGATAAAGGTTCTGTTAACCAACGCATGGTTTTGCAAAATTATAGTGATGTGGTAAAGCAATTGCATGCACAAAACATAACAGCAGGTGTTATTGAAGTTAGTAAATAGGGTGTGGCCGGCAGCAGCGCTGCTATCAGCATTCTTGCGTCGCACACTTCAACATTTGAGATTTGATATTTCTGATATGAAATTTCAAATCTCAAATCAGAAATACTAAAGCTGAAGTGTGCGACGCAAGAATGCTGCCATGAAAAACCAATGCCGGTAACAAAAAATAAAATATATAAAACCAAAGAACATGTATAAAATAAAACCTCCTTTTCGTGCCGATCATGTAGGCAGTTTATTACGTACTGAAGCGGTGAAAGAAAACCGTTTACGTTGGAAGATTGGAACCTTAAGTGCCGAAGAATTGAGGGCGGTGGAAGATGAAGCCATTGCGGCCACCGTTAAAAAAGTAGAGAGCATTGGTATGAAATCTATTACGGATGGTGAGTTCAGGAGAGATTATTTTCATCTTGATTTTTTAAAAGAACTGGCAGGTGTTTCAGTAACAGGTGGCATTGATGCCAACCCCAATGCAAAAGCCGCAGAAGATCATTTTACACCACCTAAATTAAGTGTAACCGGCAAACTGAAACATGTAAAAGATATACAGGTGGCAGATTTTAATTATTTAAAATCGGTAACCACGCAAACCCCCAAGGTTTCAATTCCTTCTCCCACTATGGTGCATTTTCGCGGAGGCAGAAAATCGATAGACATTAATTCATACCCCGATATGGATTTGTTTTTTCATGACCTGAGTGAATGTTATAAAGCAGAAATTGATGCATTGTATAAAAATGGATGCCGCTATATACAGTTAGATGATACCAACCTGGCCTATCTCTGCGATCCTAAAATGCGGGAAGCAGCTAAAGAACGGGGCGATGACCCCAATGAACTGCCACGTACGTATGCGGCACTCATAAACTCTGTAATTGATAATCGTCCGGATGATTTAACAGTAGGCATTCATTTATGCCGTGGCAATTACCGCAGTACCTGGTTTGCAGAGGGAGGCTATGAGCCTGTTGCAGAAATATTATTTAACAGCATTAATGTGGATGCTTATTTTTTAGAGTATGATGATGAACGCAGCGGCGATTTTGCGCCTTTGCGTTTTGTGCCCAATAATAAAGTGGTGGTGCTGGGTATTGTGTCGTCAAAAATTGCGGCATTAGAAACGATGGATGATTTATGCAAGCGAATAGATGAAGCGGCTAAATACATGCCGTTGGGTAATATGTGTATCAGTCCGCAATGTGGTTTCTCCAGCACACACCATGGCAATGCTATGACGCATGATGACCAATGGCGTAAGCTGGAACTGGTGGTGAATACTGCCATTAAGGTGTGGGGAGAGAGCTAGGTAATTTTGTAAATCTGATTGCTGATTGTAGCTACTGAAAGTGATAACCGTTTATTTTAATTACTTGTGGTATGAATATAAAAGATACAACTGCTATTGTAACCGGTGGCGCATCGGGTTTGGGTGCGGCTACAGCAAAGGCACTGGCTGCCGCAGGTGCTAAAGTGGCTGTGCTGGATATTAATAATACTCTGGCAGAACAACTGGCAGCTGAAATTGGCGGCATTGCTATTACTTGTAATGTGGCAGATGATGCAGTTGCACAAAATGCCGTTGCAGCAGTAAAAGAAAAACTGGGTACACCACGCATACTGGTTAACTGCGCCGGCATTGGTACATCAGCAAGAATTGTAGGTAAACAGGGTGTATTACCACTCAGTGATTTTTCTAAAGTAATTAATGTAAACCTTGTGGGTAGTTTTAATATGCTTCGTTTAGCTGCCGCAGCAATGATTAATGAGGCATTGCCCGGTGAAGAAAACGGGGTGATTATTTCCACCGCTTCTGTTGCAGCCTATGAGGGGCAAATAGGACAGGCTGCCTATGCTGCTTCAAAAGGTGGTATTGTAAGTTTAACCCTGCCCGCTGCCAGAGAATTTGCACAGTTTGGTATAAGAGTAAATGCCATTGCGCCGGGTTTGTTTCTTACTCCCTTGCTGCAAGGCTTAAGTGAAGAAGCGCAGCAAAGCTTATCGGCAGCCATACCTTATCCTAAAAGGTTGGGTGCTGCTGCTGAGTTTGCAAAACTGGTAGTGCACATTATTGAGAACAGTTATATAAACGGGGAAGTAATACGCATTGATGGTGCTTTGCGGATGCAACCCAAATAAATTTTAAATACTGTTGTATGAAAAAAAATCTTTTGCTATCGATTATTATTTTATTTGGTTACCCAACAATAGCACAGTCTTTAATTGCTAAAACAGATACGGGCAGTATCAAAGGTGCGGCGTATAAAATTCTGTTTCCACAAAATTGGAAGGGTAAGTTGGTGATGTATGCACATGGGTACGAGTTTATGGGCTCGCAACCGAGGCAAAGCGCCAGCCCTATGTTTAATGAAAGCATGAAACCTTTTTTAGAACGGGGCTTTGCCGTTGCAGCATCAGATTATGCCTTCCAGGGTTTTGCATTGCCACAGGGTGTGGATGATACCGAAGCCCTGCGCAAATATTTTTATAAAAAGTATGGTAAGCCTGATTCTGTTTTTATGGCCGGTCATTCCATGGGCGGTGGCATTACATTGGCTACTATTGAAAACTTTGGACAGTATTATAATGGCGGCTTACCATTATGTCCGCTTTCCAGCCGGCCTTATTTACAATGCCGCAAAGAGTTTGATATGTATGCTACCTTCAATGGTTTGTTTCCTGGCATTGTTCCATCTTTAAAAGAGATTTTTGATTTGTCAAAAGCAAAGCCTGCTATTTCTTTCCGGGATATGGGGCCAAAAGCAGGTGCTATCCGCACTGCCATTCTTCAGCAAGATTCTGTACTAGCCGTGGCATTTGCAAAACGGTTTGATCTGAAACTGGATGATTTACCCTTTTCATTATTCTTCAATGAAAACGTGCTGAGAGATATAGCACAGAAAGCTGGTGGTAATCCTTTTGATAATACCAATACACTCTACAGCGGCTTTCCGGATAATTGGCTGATTAATCAAAAAGCAGAACGGTTACCAGCTACTGCAAACCCCAACACGTTGTTTGGTAAATATGACAGAAACGGAATGATTAAAAAGCCGGTAGTGTTAATGCACACTGTATACGATCAGTTGATACCCGCCACCTACGGCGTGGTTAATTTTGAAAACATGGTGCATTACCAAAACAAGGATGCTTTTCTTACTGTAAAGTATACCAATGGGCAGGGGCATTGCCAGTTTACTCCACAGCAAACGGCTATTGCTTTTGATGAACTGAGAAACTGGGTTAAAACGGGCCAAAAAGCAAAAGCAGGAATTGTTGAGTAATAACTATGTTATTTATATTCATAATTACCTTCACTGAAAAATAAAAGAATGATTGATATAAATAAAATAACCGCAATTGATGTGCATACGCATGCAGAAGTTTCTTGCTGCCAGCCGCATGATCATTTCAGGCCGGAACTGGATGAAGCCTTTGCCAAATATTTTAAAAGCGATAAGCGGCCAACCATGCAGGAAACGGCCAACTTCTACCGGGAGCAGAATCTGGCCTTAATCATGTTTACCATCGACAGTGAATTTGAAGTGGGCAAAAAACGCATTCCTAATATTGAAGTGGCAGAATGTGCTTTAAAAAACGATGATGTAATGATTGCCTTTGCCAGTATTGACCCCCACAAAGGAAGAATGGGCGCAAGAGAGGCAAGAGATTTAATTGAGAATTATGGCGTAAAGGGTTTCAAGTTTCATCCAACGGTACAAGGTTTCTATCCTTACGATAAAATGGCCTACCATCTGTACGAAGTAATTGCTGAATATAAGTTGCCTATGTTATTTCATTCCGGCCATTCTGGTTTTGGCAGCGGTGTGCGGGGTGGTGGTGGCTTGCAGTTAGAAT
>JANRMC010000098.1:0-7116 GCA_033761915.1 Flavihumibacter sp. | reverse complement strand
TACTGCCTAACGATGCAGATACCGGGAAAACTGTAGACTGATCTTCATTACCTACAAAACCGTGACAACCTTCTGCATTAGAAATAGCAGGAATACCCAACCTTGTTTGCTCTACTAAATATTTTTGTACTGCATTAAACTGTGGTTGATATGCAGCATACGTCATGCGTACATTAAACTGCAAAAAACCAATACCATTTTTAATAGTATCACCCAATGCTGTCAGCACCTTAGTTAATTCAACAGGTTTGCTAACATCTGTTTTAGGATGCCAGATGTCGATTTGGCGGAGTTTCTCTTCGAGCGTCATACGGCTCAGCAGATCTTTAATACGCAACTCAATGGGTGCACTTTTATTTTTATAAATAGGAACTGTTGCTTGCGTCCATCCTATGAATGGAGCAAGAAAAAATACTATTATTGGAAATAATTTAATCTTGTTCATATATTTAGTTACCTATAATTCATTTATTCTTTCGTACTCTTATTTCAAATGCTACTTTTGGATTGTTAAAAATCAACTGTTCGATTTCTTCTTTTAAAAAACCATTTTCTAATAACTCCGAAACCAACTTTGTCAATAATGCTTCATATTCTCTTATCGATCCTCCCCGTGGAAATGAATTGCCATCATGCGATAACAATACTTTATGCAGTAATTTTTTATCTTTAAAAGTTTGTAATTTTTTTATATACTCACCGGTGTTTGATATAGTAATACCATCAAATGATATCCAGGCTCCTTTTAATGCAGCATCGATTAAAATATTTACGGTATCTATTTTATTAGCATGGGCCCATACCCATGCGGCAGCACTTACTTTTTTTTTGTTTAACAACCTTAACTGTTCGTTTGCAGCAAGCACATTATTACCTGTGTGAACTACCATAGTTAAACCCGTTTTAAGATGTGTTATAATGCCTGCATCAAATAATTTACAGTCTACTGGCGAAGGTGTCCCATCATCAAACGCCAGTTTAATAAACCCTGGTTTTATGTCTGTATTATCGATACCGTTTTCAAATTCGTTAATCCATGTATTTGCAATTTCTTTTGCTGTGGCAGTAAATGCAAATGCCGGAATATACCTGTCATTAGCAGCGCCATAAAAGCCGGTATTTGTAATAAGGTGTAACCCCGAGCTATCTGCTAATGCTTTTAGCAGCGATACATTTCTACCAAAGTATGCACCTGTGCAATCAAAGATGCTGAGTACACCTAAGGCCTTTATTTTTTTAAGGTATGGAATAACCTGTTTAAATAATGCTGCGGTATCATATACAGCTATTGCAGCTGCCTGACCTCCAAAATTGGACATCACATGTTCATGCGTGAGTGCTATACTTAAGTCGTTACTATTTATTTTTCCTTTTACTGTATTGATAAAACCGAATTGTCCGTACACCAGACAAGCGCAATGCAGAAAGATTAAAACAAATAATTTATTCATTTTATTTACTGATGATTTTAAATATATCTGCTGCTATAACTTTTCCACTGGGAATTATCAGTTGCCCTTCGCAAATATTATTTTGTTTATTCCGCTCGTTCAAATCAATTGCTTCAACTTTTGCAGTGATAGTATATTTTCCGTTAGCTGCTATCCAGTTTTTTCCTTTAGTACCTTGTGCACAAGCAAGCACCATTCCACCTGCTGGTATTTCTGTTGTGGCAGAATAATAATGAGCCACTTCTTTTCCATCTACATAAAAACGTACCACATGCTTATCTCCCGGTTTAGTTGCAGCGGTGCCGCTGTTAATTAATGATGCCATAAAAAAAACAGGCTTTCCTACCCTAGGAAACACAGGCATAGTGCGAATATTGGTAACCAGTAAATCGGATTTGGGTGTAGCAGGTTGTAAATTAAACACTGCTTGTAATGGTAATTTGTTTGATGCTCCACCAACTTTTACTACAAACTGTCCGGCAGGCACCTGGTACATTTTAGTTTGCTCGTTGTAGATATACAACTCTTCCGGAGTAAGTTTAAAAATTACTTTTTTAGTTTCTCCAGGTTTCAATGCTATCTTCTCAAAGCCACGCAATTGTTTTGCAGGCATAGCAATAGCAGGCAAAATTTTATTTGCAGAAAGGTATAATTGAGCTACTTCCTCACCAGCAACTTTACCAGTATTTTTTACATCCACCGATACTTCAATCAAGTCACCAACATTAGCAATGGGATTATTTACTTTAATGTTTAAATAGGTAAAGCTGGTATAACTTAACCCTTCGCCAAAAGCAAATTCAGGCACCCAATTTTTATTATCAAACCAGCGGTAGCCTACACCTTTGGTAACCATATTTCTAAAGTCGGCACTGATGGGGATAATCTGTTCATCATCTTTTACAATGGTAGCAGGTAATTTACCCGAGGGATTATAGTTACCTAATAATACATCGGCAATAGCTCTACCACCTTCCTGCCCGGGATAAAAAGCATAGAGTAAACCTTTTACATTTTTTATAACAGGTGTTACGCCGCAGGTACCACCTGAAATAACCACCAAAATAATATTAGGATTTATTTTTGCAATAACATTAATTAATTCATTTTGCATACCCGGCAGTAAAACAGTTTGGGATGGCCTGTCTGGTCTGGTTACTTTACCACCACCTTTCTCATCAGCTTCTTTATCCAAAAAATAACCTTCGCCTTCTACCGTACTATCTAAACCTGCTACAAACACAACATACTGCGAATTTTTAGCAGTTTCTATTGCGGCAGTAAACTGTGTTTTATCGTTATCATTAATATTACATCCTTTGGCATAGTTCACTTTACCCTCTCCCAACATTTTTGTTAATGCCTGTAATACCGGAATACGGTAAGACGGCGACACTTTTGAACTGCTGTTTCCATCCAATGGTAATACCGCTGCATTAGGGCCAATAACTGCTACTGATTTTAATTGCAATGCATTTAATGGCAAAATATTTTTTTTCTGCCCCGGCAGGCGGGCATTTTTCAATAACACCAATCCCTTTAAACCACTTTCGTAAACAAGCTCCCGGTGTTCTTTACAATCGATAACACTTGCTGGAATAACAGGTGTACCGTCAAGCATACCCGACATTATTTTAGTTCTTAATACATTTCTTACAGCTCTTTCAACAAGGCTGCTATCGAACAAACCATTTTTAATACTCACCGGCAATTCTTTTATGTACAGATCATTGCCTTCGCAAAAATCAAGTTCTGCGTTTAATGCTTTACCTGTTTCTTTAAATCCACCCCAATCACTCATGGTATAATAATTAAACCCCCAATGCTCTCTTAATAATGTTTTAATAAGGTATTTATTCTCTGCACATTTATCGCCATTTACCCAATTGTATGCACACATAATAGATAATGCGCCACCATACTGAATGGTTCTTTTCCAATGCGCACCCCAAAATTCTACGAGGCTTCTTTCATCACTCAGGTAATCGTTGGTACGCCTGTTTATTTCGTAGGTGTTTAAATTATAGTGCTTAACAGAACCAAAAACAGAAGTGGTATTTTGTCCCTGAACAAATGCAGCTGAGATTCTTCCACCTAAAAACGGGTCTTCACCAATAGTTTCCGGTGCCCTGCCAATACGTGGGTCGATAAGCATATCTAATGTTGGTCCGGCAATTCTGTCTTTCCCTCTAGCTGCCTGCTCCAATGAAATTGCTCTTCCTACTCTTGTAATTAATGCGGGATCCCAAGTTGCAGCCATACCAATAGTTACCGGAAAAGAAGAATAACCTTTAGCGTTATTACCAATTCCATGAGGACCGTCGCTGCCTTTAAATTGAGGAATATTTAATCTTGTATTTCCATCTGTTAAGTAATATAACTGTTCAATTTTTTCCTGCATGCTCATTTTTGCAATCAGTGTATCCAGTCGTTGTTCTAATGGACTACTGGTTACCTCAGCTTGTGCCATCAAAAAATTACTCCACAATAAATTTGTGACCGCCAGCAATATTTGAACAGCGCAATTCTTTAATTTATTTTTCATGCAGCTTTGCCTTGCAGCTATTTAATTTTTTTTTAACTTTCTTTTTTTTATCCTTGTATATACCGGCGGCTTTTCATTATCAAAATCGTTACTGGTATAATTTATACGGGTAATTGATTTGTCTTTAAAAATCAATACCTGTGTAGCTCGGGGCTGTATAGCATCTTTGTACACCCCATTACGATTTGCTTTTAAAATCAGGGTTGAGACGGTAGTTTTTGTATCAGTATCTTTTAAGTAAAGCGAATAAGGTTTTGCTTCTCCATACCCCCGGTTCATGATCATAACACTCAATTGATCACCATCCTGCGCACCGTACACCAAAAAATCATCGGTGGATGCTAAGCCTTTTACAAATGTTCCGGTAAAATATTTTGCTACTAGCTGCATATGCCTGTAAGAGGCTCTGGGGGTCATGTGTGCACCATCGATAAAACTAAAATCGGATCCTTTTCTATCGCCTGCATGCTCAAACATACTCCAAGTGTTGGCATAGGTGGCGCCATACTCCATACAGTAACCTAATACCGCACCAAACATTTGTCCATTACCCCAGGTATGCACTTCGGGGCCGCCTTTTGAATTATACTCTCCAATACCCCATTGCATAGCATTTTCCCCAGTGCGGTTATGCAACAGGTTTACAGCATCCACTTTTTCCTTTGCCTTTTTTATCCGTACTAAAAAATCATTAGCACCATCAACTGCAGGGTCACCATTTCCCTGTGGATACCGATGCCATGATAAACCATCGCAATAATAATAATCATGTCCGGGCACTTTACCGGCAATATCATTTTTCCCTCCAAAAAGATCGTTATAGTATCCCATGTAATCACATTCATTTGGCCCATAGATCATAATGGTAGAATCTATAGCTTTCATTGCTGCAGCTATAGGTTTATAATAAGCTTCTACTACGGCTGCAAATGTTTCGACTGGTGGCTTATTTGCCTGCAACCAGGGTTCGTTACCAATACTCCAGTATTTTACAGGCTTAATGCCCTCATGCTTTTCTACATTAAAAAACCTGACCAGATCGGCTGCAACCTGCGCCGGTTGGTATTGCGACATTTGCATTACAGGCTCTGCGCCCATTGCCTGAATATTTTTTAGCCAAGCCAGTAAGGTTTCATTAGAGGGCAATTTTTTATCGTACCTATGGCCACCAATACGAATGGTGGTAACACCGCAATCCTTTGTAAGATCCCATACCTGCTTACTTACATCGCTGTACCAAACATTTGTACCTATCAGGTTTTTACTAATGGTTTGGCCTCCTACTGTAAATGAAATAAACAGTAAAACAGACTAACAGATTTTATGTACGCTTGATTTCATACATTTTGATTTTAAATCATGATAAAGGCAACAGCGAACAGTAGTAAAGTACTTTTACTAACCGGCCGTATCCATTAAACTCCTTATTACGCCCAATTCCACTCCCCGTATTTCTGCCAACCCACGCAAACGTCCAATTGCTGAGTAACCTGGGTTGGTTTTCTTTTTCAGATCATCCAGCATTTGGTGACCATGATCTGGTCTTACTGGAATTGAACGTTTTCTGTAATGCATGGCTTTTACAAGTTCCTTAATAACAGCATACATGTCCACATCTCCCTCCAGGTGATTATCTTCATAAAAATCGCCTAACTCATTTCTGCGGGTACTTCTTAAATGAATAAAGTGAATTCGATTACTAAACCTGCTAATCATTTCTGGCAGATCATTACTGGCAAGTACGCCATAAGAACCGGTGCAAAAGCAAATACCATTATTTAAAGAAGGTACGGCGTCAAATAACGCCTGTAAATCCTCAGCATTACTTACCACTCGAGGCAAACCCAAAACTGCAAATGGTGGATCGTCAGGATGAATAGACATTACCACACCAGCTACTACTGCAGTTGGAATTACTTGTTGTAGAAAATAAATAAGATGTTGTTGTAGCTTTGCTCTGTTAATGTCTTTATAGCAATCTAATGCCTGCTGAAATTGCTCAATAGTAAAACTTTCTTCACTGCCGGGTAAACCAGCAATGATATTGCGTTGTAACAACAATTTTTCCTCTTCATTCATGGCCGCAAACCTGTTGGTTGCCCTTGCTACTGTAGCAGCATCATAATCGTTTACTGCGTCCTTTCTTTTTAATATAAACAAATCAAAGGCAACAAAAGCTGCCATTTCAAACCGCAAGGCCTTTGAACCATCTTCCACTTCATAACTTAAATCTGTTCTTGTCCAATCAAGCACAGGCATAAAATTATAGGTTACATTTTTTATACCGCATGCTGCAAGGTTTCTTATACTTTCCTGATAATTTAAGATGTAATGCTCAAACCCTGCTGTTTGTGTTTTTATTGATTCATGTACAGGAATGCTTTCAACTACACTCCATGTTAGTCCGGCAGCTTCAATAATATTTTTGCGCTTATTAATTTCTTCTACTGTCCATACTTGTCCGTTAGGTATGTGATGTAAGGCAGATACAATACCTGTACAACCTGCTTGTTTGATATCCATTAATGAAACAGGATCGTTGGGGCCATACCACCGCATTGTTTGCTTCATCCTGTAACATGGTTGCCCGTATGAGGGGTAATAATTATTTGTCATTTTTTATAAATTTTAAACACCACTATTTATTGTAAAACCACCATCTACACCGATATCCATACCTGTAACAAATTTTGATGCATCACTTAATAACCAGATTAATGCACCAACTAATTCTTCAGGATTTCCAAATCTTTTAAAAGGTGTATGATTAATAATAGACTGCCCTCGTTCTGTTAAACTGCCATCAGCATTGGTTAATAAAGTGCGGTTTTGTTCTGTTAAAAAAAATCCGGGCATGATGGAGTTCATTCGGATAGCATCGCCATAGCGCTTAGCCATTTCTACGGCAAACCATTTGGTATAGCAATCTATTGCAGCTTTTCCCATACTATATCCCAATACCCGGGTTAGGGCTCTTTTGGAACTTACGGAAGAAATATTGACTATACTACCATTCCCTGATTTGGCTAACGTTGGCCCAAATACCTGTACCGGAATAATTGTACCCCAAAGATTAAGAACCATGGCTTTTTTCATGCCTTCAATATTTAATTCAAATAC
>JANRMC010000097.1:0-9579 GCA_033761915.1 Flavihumibacter sp. | reverse complement strand
TTTGGCTGCTTCATAGTCAATCTTCACAACACCTTCCATGCCTTCTAAATCTTCCACACTTAAACTTTCTGCTGGTGCATTGGCGTTAGCAAATAATTTTTCTGTGGTGGCCAGTGCTTCCTGTAAAGCAGCTTCGCCATGTACAAAGCGGGTCACTTCTTCAGCCAATCTTTTTTGTAGTAAAAGTTTTGATGCGTCTTGTTGGTGCTGTGTTATTAATATATCAATAGTTGCTTTATCCAGGAACGTAAAAATCTTAATCCATTTTTCAGCATCGGCATCGGTAGCTCGTACCCAAAACTGGTAAAACTCGTAGGCGGATGTTTTATTAATATCCAGCCATACATTGCCTTTTTCTGTTTTACCAAACTTGGTACCGTCTGCTTTTGTTATCAGGTGGTTGGTAAAAACAAACGCTTCGCCACCAGCTTTGCGTCGTATCAGTTCGGTGCCCGTTGTCATGTTTCCCCATTGATCGCTGCCGCCCATTTGCAGTTTACAGTTTTTATTGGCATACAGCCAGTAAAAATCGTAGCCCTGCATTAACTGGTAGGCAAACTCTGTATAGCTAATACCTGTAGTGCCTTCAATACGTTTTTTTACACTGTCTTTAGCCATCATATAATTTACAGTTATATGCTTGCCGGTATCTCTTAAAAAATCAATGAAAGAAATGGTCTTAAACCAATCGTAATTATTAGCCATTTCTGCGGCGTTGGGTTTGCTGGCATCAAAGTCTAAAAATTTTTCTAACTGCGCTTTTACGCCGGCAATATTTTTTTGCAACACTTCTTCGCTTAAAAGATTGCGTTCTTCGCTTTTACCACTGGGGTCGCCCACCATACCAGTGGCGCCGCCTACCAGGGCAATGGGTTTGTGCCCGGCTTTTTGCAGGTGCACCAGTAATAAAATAGGCACCAGGCTGCCAATATGTAAACTATCGGCAGTGGGGTCAAAGCCAATATAGCCGGTGGTCATTTCTTTTTTTAACTGATCTTCCGTGCCGGGCATTATATCGTGCAAAATGCCGCGCCAGCGTAATTCTTCTATCAGGTTCATAACTATTGCAAAAATTTATGCGCAAAAGTAGCCTATTTGAAGGCAAGTTTTTCAGCATTTTAAACAGGCAACCCAACTATGAATGCTGCGTAATTTGGTGTGGCAGAAGGGTGCGACGCAACAGCTGCCGGGCTTTTTGCCGGTGCTGGTTACCATAAAAGGGGTGTAGCAAAAATTTGTATGCTATTGGGCTATGGTTGCGTCGCACCCTTGTACGGCATATGGGGTGGCGGCAGGTTAATAAATTGTTACCCGTTTAATATTTATAACTTACGGCAAATAAACTACTTAGCCGGGCAATAAAAGCCCTCACCCAGCGTTACCCAACATAGCGGCATTGTTTGTCGTACTAATTTAAAATCCGGGCTTTTGAAACCGACATGTGAAGCAGCCAATATCTGAAGAAAAGCGTCTGTTCAATTGCTTATACTGAAAATTGATTCGATGAAAAACAAGTTATTGTTGATTGTAACCTTTGTGCTTTGCGGTGCCGGTTCTATGGCACAGTTCCGCAAGTATTCCAACGAATTTTTAAATATTGGTGCCGGTGCCCGTGGTTTATCTATGGGCAATGCGCAGGTAGCGTCTGTGGCAGATGGCAGCAGTGGTTACTGGAACCCCGCAGGCCTGGTGAAAGTTAAAGATTACCCGCAGCTAAACCTGATGCATGCTGAGTATTTTGCCGGTATTGGTAAATACGATTTTGGTTCGCTTGCCATACCCATTAGTGGGGGCAAAAGAACTATTGGCCTTTCTGTATTGCGTTTTGCAGTGGATGATATACCCAATACCATTTTTCTGGTAGAACCGGATGGCACTATTAATTTTGAAAACATCACTACTTTTTCTTCTGCAGATTATGCTTTTCTGTTTTCATTTGCCCAACAGGTAAAGGTTAAAAAGAAGCACGATTTAAATGTGGGTGTAAATGCAAAAATCATACACCGCAAGGCAGGAGATTTTGCTACCGCCTGGGGCTTTGGGTTTGATGCCGGCATTCAATACGAAGCAAAAAAGTGGAGACTGGGTTTAATGGCCCGGGATATTACCACCACGTTCAACTCCTGGAGTTATACACTGGATGAAAAAGTACGGGAAGTTTTTTACCTCACGCAAAACGATATACCCAACAGATCTACCGAATTGACCGCACCCAAGTTAATTGCCGGCGGTGCTTATAATTTTAAACTGAGTAAGAAAGTAAACTTATTAGCAGAGGCCAATCTTGATTTTACATTTGATGGCCGCCGCAATACTGTTATTTCAAGCAGTGCTGTTAGTATTGATCCTAAACTGGGGCTGGAAGCTTCTGTAAACAATGTGTTTTTTGTAAGAGCCGGCATTAATAATTTTCAAAAAACACTGCAGGATGAGGATAGTACCAATACCAAAAAGGTATGGATTTATCAACCCAGCGTAGGGGCTGGTTTTAAAATATCAAACGTACAGATTGATTATGCGTTTACTAACCTGGCTAACCAATCTAACCCGTTATATACGCATATATTTTCATTGAAGCTGGATCTGAAAAAGAAGGCTAAAAAATAATTCGCACTTATCTTATGAAACAAAGCAAACAAAGGGATATGAAAAAGATTTACATATTACTGCTGGCTGTGTTGTGGGGGGCTGCTGTATCAGCGCAATTGTATAATAACGAATGGATAGACCCCAATAAAACTTACTATAAGTTTAAATCGGCCCGCACGGGTATTTTCAGAATAGAACAATCAACGCTGGCGGCACTTGGTTTTGGCGCCACACCGGTACAACAATTTAAACTATGGCGCAATGGGGTGGAAGTGCCCTTGTACACCACTTCATTATCCGGCCCATTACCGGCCAATGGCTATATACAGTTTTGGGGTTGGGCTAATGATGGAAAAGCTGATAAAGCTTTGTATCGGGATCCTAATTTTCAGCATACCGATAAAATAAGTTTGCAAACAGATACTGCTGTTTACTTTTTAACCACTAACACCACATCGGCTAACAAGCGGTTTTATGATGTGCCAAATGATGTGGCCAGTAATGTGCTGCCGGCAGAACCGTATTTCATTCATAAAGCTTCTAAATATTTCAGAGAAAGAATTAATCCAGGTTTTGCAGCCGTGGTGGGTGAATATGTGTATTCTTCTTCTTACGATAAAGGAGAGTTTTTCAGTACGTTTGAAATAAACCCTGCCACACCACGTACAGATGCACAAACCAATTTGTATCCTTACCTGGCGGGACCGGCGGCTTCTATCAGATTTGGGGCAGTAGGTAATGCATTAAATACTAGAACTGTAAAAGTGCGGGTGAATAACACGGATGTAAAAGATACTTTGTGTGATTATTTCAATGATGTGGTGGCTAACGCCACAGTGCCTATCGCTTTACTGAGTTCTGGAAACGCAGATGTGCAGTTTGTAAATACATCACCCACATCTACAGACCGCATGGTGGTATCGCACTACGAATTAAGTTACCCACGCATTTTTAATTTTGGTGGTGCAAATACCTTTCAATTTGAACTGGCGGCAAAAAATGATGGCTACTATCTGGAGATTAGCAATTTTGATGGGGGTGCCACACCTGTACTATACGATCTTACTTATCAGGAAAGAATACCCGGAGATCTTTCAACACCGGGAATGATAAAATTTGCTATCAGTGGTGGAACCTCTGACCGGCAAATGCTGCTGGTAAATGAAAATATTGGTAATATTCAAGCTATCAGCCCAACAGAGTTAAAGGTTAAAAACTTCACTAATTTTAATTTAACGGCTAATCAGGGTGATTACCTTATTATCTCCAGTCCAATTTTATACAACGGCGCCAATGGGGTTAACCCGGTTGAAGAATATCGTTTATACAGAAGCTCTGTAAACGGTGGTGGTTACACTGCCAAAACGATAGAAATAGATGAACTGGTAGACCAGTTTGGTTTTGGTATTAAAAAGCATCCGCTGGCGGTTAAAAATTTTATTAGGTATGCCCGTGTAAAATTTGCAGCTGCACCAAAATATGTATTAATTATAGGCCGTGGTATTGCTTACAATGAATACCGCAACAATCAAAACAGCCCACTGGCAGATCAGTTGAATTTAGTGCCTACCTATGGCTGGCCGGCTTCAGATAATTTTCTGGCATCACCAGATGTTTTAAACCCGGTACCGGCAACGCCGCTGGGAAGAATTTCTGCTATTAACGCCAAAGAAGTAGAAGACTATTTAGAGAAACTGAAAGAATATGAGTCTGCACAAAAAAATAATCCAAACACTATTGCTGCAAGAGGCTGGATGAAAAACGTATTGCAGGTAACAGGCGCCAGTGATAGTTATTTAGGAACGGTACTTTGTAATTATATGGCTACATACAGCCAGATTGCAGAAGATACTTTACTGGGTGCCAGTGTAAGTACATTTTGTAAAACTTCCACCAACCCGGTTGAACAATTGTCTAATGAAAAAATAGCCCAGTTGTTTGAAGAAGGTTTGAGTTTGGTTACATACTTCGGTCACTCGTCTGCCACAACATTAGAGTTTAACCTGGATAATCCGCAGAACTATAATAACCTGGGTAAATATCCGGTGTTTTCTGTTAATGGTTGTAATGCGGGTAATTTCTTTACGTTCGATCCGCAACGCTTTACTTACAATGAAACCTTATCTGAAAAGTTTACACTGGCAAAGCAAAGAGGTGGTGTGGCTTTTATTGCCTCTACCCATTTTGGTATTGTTAACTACCTGAACATATATATAAACAGTCTGTACGATTATATGGCCCGTTCAGACTATGGTGCTTCGCTTGGTAAGCTGAGCAGGGATGCTACCCAAAAGCTGGTTCAGATTGCAGGTACCGGAGATTACTATGCCCGACTGCATGCAGAAGAAATAACTTTGCACGGAGACCCGGCTCTTAAATTAAATTTCCAGCCACTACCCGATTATGTAATAGAAGAGCCCCAGGTTAAAGTAAACCCACAGTTTATATCGATAGCAGAAGATAAGTTTCATGTAGATATTAAAGTGTACAATCTGGGTAAAGCACTCAGAGATTCTATAACTGTAGAAGTAAAACAACGTTATCCAGATAATTCAGAGGCAACCTTAATCCGTAAAAGAATTAAAGGCATTCGCTTTAAAGACTCATTGAGCTTTGATGTGCCTATTGTTGCCACAAGAGATAAAGGGTTGAATAAACTGATTATTACGGTAGATGCCGATAATCAGGTTACTGAAATGACGGAGCTGAATAACACCATCTCTAAAGATATTTTTATTTATGAAGATGAAGCCCGTCCGGCATCTCCATATAACTATTCTATCATAACACAACAGGGCATTAAACTATACGCTTCAACAGCTAATCCGTTCAGCAACCTGAAGCAGTATGTAATGGAAATAGATACTACAGAAAACTTTAACTCACCTCTTAAGGTTGTTAAAACATTAAACTCTGTAGGAGGCTTGCTGGAGTTTGATCCGGGTATCAGTTTCAGAGATAGCACCGTTTATTACTGGCGTACTTCTTATGTGCCCAGTGGCGGTGGCGATTATCGCTGGAATATGGCATCCTTTATTTACCTGCCAGCTTCTACGGGCGGTTTCAATCAATCGCATTACTATCAGCATCAGAAGTCTCAGTTAGAACGCATTAAACTAAATACAGACCGAACCTGGAAATACGAGAATCGTAATAACAGTTTATTTGTGCGTAATGCGGTTTACCCCACTGCAGCCACACAGGATAATGAGTTTAGCGTTTCTGTTAATGGAGATACGTATATGTTCAGTGCCTGTGTAGGCCGTTCCATTATCTTCCACGTTTTTGATCCCATTACGTTTAAGCCATGGAAGAATACAGATGCTAATGGCAACAACCTTAATATAGGGGGTAGTGGCAATGCTAATTGTGCTTTTGGCCGAGATTATAACTTTGAGTTTTCTTGCCAGAATGCGGCAGACCGTAAAAAGGCTATGGACTTTATGCAAACCATTATTCCAAATGGTTATTATGTTGCAATTCGTAATATTCCATTAGCAGACTCTGCATTTAATAAGTATGTAAGTGATTGGAAGGCCGATACAACACTATATGGTTCCGGTCAATCTCTTTATCATAGTCTTTTCAATGCCGGACTTACCCAGATAGATTCTTTTTACCGTCCAAGAGTGTATGCTTTTGTGTACAAGAAAGGCGATGCTACATTTATACCTAAGCAAAAAGTGAGTGATGGTATTTACGACCGCATTCTTTTACTGGCAGATTGCCCTACACCTGATACATTAGGTTACATCACATCACCCAATTTTGGCCCTGCCAAAAACTGGAAGAATGTGCATTGGAGAGGCAGTTCTGAAGAAGTGAATTCTCAAGACAATCCTACAATTGATATTATTGGGGTTACACCAACCAATGTAGAAACCACCCTGTTTACTATCAATAAGAATCAACAGGATTTTGATATCAGTTCTATCAGTGCAGCACAATACCCTTACGTTAAATTAAAAATGCGCAATATAGATTCTGTAACGCTTACCCCATACCAGTTGCGCTACTGGCGTATTGAGTATGATGCGTTGCCAGAAGGCGCTTTAGTGCCTAACCTGTTCTTCAGAACCAAAGACACGCTGGATATTGGTGAAAAACTAAACTTTGGTATTGCCTTTAAAAACATCAGTCTGGCTGCATTTGACAGTGTTAAAATGAAGATGTATATACTGGATAGAAACAATTCTCCTGTTTACATTAATCTGCCCAAACGCAAACCGTTGGTGTCCGGAGATTCTATCCGCTTTGAGTATGAAATTGATACCAAAGACCTGCCCGGGTTAAATACACTCTATGTAGAGTTCAACCCCGATAATGATCAGCCAGAGCAGTTTAAGTTTAACAACTTCATGTTCCGTAATTTTTATGTGAAGCCGGATAATATAAACCCGCTGCTGGATGTAACCTTTGATGGGGTGCATATTCTTAACAGAGATATAGTATCTGCAAGGCCACACATTCAAATTAAACTGAAAGACGAAGCAAAATATATGCTGCTGAACGATACGGCTGGTGCTACGGTTCAAATACGCTTCCCGGATAATAATAATACCGTGCGTACCTACCGTTTTGATGGTGATACCCTGCGTTTCAACCCGTCCACCAATGGTAATGATAATACCGCTTCTATCGACTTCTATCCAAACTTCCCAGTAACAGCAGGGCAGGAGGATGAAGAAAGAGAATATGAATTAATAGTAAAAGGTAAAGACCGCAGCGGTAATAAAGCAGGTACCACAGAGTACAAGGTTACTTTCCGTATTATTGATAAGCCCATGATCAGTAACCTGCTTAACTATCCTAACCCATTCACCACTTCAACGGCATTTGTGTTTACCATAACCGGTAGCCAGGTGCCAGATAATATGAAGATTCAGATTTTAACAGTAACCGGTAAAGTGGTGCGGGAAATTACTAAGGAAGAACTGGGACCACTGCACATTGGCCGCAACATTACCGAGTTTAAGTGGGATGGTACCGACCAGTTTGGTCAGCGTCTTGCAAACGGTGTGTACCTGTATCGTTTTGTAACCACCCTCAACGGTAAAAAAATGGATAAGTACAAAAGCGATGGAGAAAGCACTGATAAATTCTTTAAAAGTGGCTACGGCAAAATGTACCTGATGCGCTAAAACCTGCGCTCATGCAATAAACTAAAGGCTGCCCCGTTTAATGGGGTAGCCTTTTTATTTAAGGCAATATCCATTTAAAACCAAAGCCAGTTCTTTTTTATTTTTTGGTAGCCGGCAGCAACAAACCCGTTCAGCAGTGGTTGCGTCGCACACTGCAGCTGCAGTGCAAGCCCCGGCCAATAACAGTACTACAGTACAAGTGAGTGACACAACGATGTTGCCACCTGCACTACTGCCCGCAAAATAAAAAGGAATGAGGTGTTATTTAAAATCCAATGCGTCCTGCAACTGTAGAAATACCAGCACTAACTGGCATCCGTGCCGTGGCGGCATTTATGGTGTTTCTAAGGCACTACCCACTCTTCAGTCCTAACAGCAGCATTGAAATTTTTCTGGCCAATCTTTGTAACGAGTTTCATACCGGGGTTACCTTATTTTTTGTACTCAGTGGTTTTTTACTGGCGCATTTGTATTACGATGTGGCTACCATAAAAAAATCGTTTCTGCAGCATTTTTACGAACGCCGGGTGGTGCGCATTTATCCTATATTTTTATTACTGAGTGTGGCAGCATTGGTATATGGCCTGGTAAACCAAACAACTGCCGGAGGCGGCAGCGTTAAAGAGTTTTTGTGGAGCGTAACTTTTATTAAAGCATTTTCTCAGCAAACATTTTTCTATGGCATCCCCTCTTCGTGGAGTTTAACTGTTGAAATGTGTTTTTACCTGGTTTGTCCTTTTATTTTTGTAGGAATGAAGCGCCTGGGTGCGGTTACAGAACAAGTAATACTATTTCTATTAATAGGTTTTTTGCTGGTGCAACTGAATATAGAAGCTGGTGGCGTAGTGTTTTTTGAGAGCAGGCAGTTTGTATTATCATCTACTTTCTTTGGCCGCAGCTTTGAGTTTTTTGCTGGTATACTGGCTGCTTTATACTGCCGCAAAATAGTTGCAGCAACTACGTTTCCGAAGTTTACGCTGGCTGCCATTGCAGCATTAATATTTATTTATGCGGGTATGGCGGTTGCTACCGCATATTTTAATGTGCCTGCCAGTTTTGAAACATTGCCCGGTGTGGTGGTGCAAAATTATATATTGCCCATACCCTTTGCTTTTTTATTAATAGGCCTGGTTACAGAACGCAGCCGGGTGCAGCAATTATTAGCAAGCCGCATAATGGTGGTGTTGGGCAAAGCCTCTTATTGTTTTTACCTGTTGCATGTAAGTTTTGTAGCCGATTTGGCGTGGGGCCTGATTAAAACTGGTAACCATATTTTGAATATGGCCATCGGGTTTATAGTACTTAATTTATTTTCTGTTCTTATCTTTTATATGATAGAGCAACCCCTGCACCATTGGTTGCACCATGCCCGTTTGCAGCGCTGGGGCATGCAATTACAAATACTGGGTTTGCGCTGTTCCTTCTTTGTAAAAAATCTGCTGGGCCGCAAGCCACAACTGAATAATTAGTAATTACCGTTGTTTTTTCTGCTATTTTTAAGGCTGCCAATTAAAGGCGGCACGTGCATACATGAAATTACTGGTTAGCACCTTACTGAAATTAATAGTAATTATTGCGCTGAAGTATATTAAAGCAGCGCTTGAAAAAAACCTATTCTCTTCAAACATCATTTGGGTAAATGGTATTACTCTGTTGCAGTTTTTGTTATTGGGCTGGCTGTTGCTGGCCCCTTTGTTATTTTGGTGGCGTACAAAAAACTACCGGCGTAAAGAAATTACGGCATTGGGCATAACGGTATTGCTGTTTGTATTTGTGGAAGGGGGATTGTATTATTATTTCAGAAATCCTGTTTTATACAGTTTTCGTATTACAAAAGTGCTGCAGGATG
>JANRMC010000096.1:0-48543 GCA_033761915.1 Flavihumibacter sp. | reverse complement strand
GCTGTCCATAAAATCCAGGGACGAAATTTACCCCACTTCGTTTTTGTTCTATCGGCAATTGCACCCATAATTGGATTAAAAGCAAATGCTGCAATTAAACCCACTACCAATGTAAGCATGGATGCATGTTCCGGCTTTAAACCATAAATATTCAGGTAGTAATAAGCAATCCAGGTTACCAAAGTTTGAAACACCAGGTTGGCAGCCAGGTCGCCTAAGCTGTAACCTACTTTTTCCAGTACGCTTAATTTTTGTGAGCCTTGGTTCATGTTTATAAGTTGTTGGGTTAATTATTGAATTGCCGCTATTACAGCGCTGTAAGCAGGTTTGGGTTTAAAATTACGATCAAATAATAAAGGGTAATTGGTTCTTCCACGTATGGGCCAGTCATTTAACCAGCTTTGCCCATCGTTAACGCCCCAAAATGTAACACGTCCTATTTTATCTTTATACTTTACAAACAGTTTAAACAAGGCGCCATAGCTTTCTGCCTGCTTTGCTGCAACAGAATCGGGCAGACCTGCTGCATAGGGATTCATTTTTGCATTATAAGTGGCTTTCATATTTACATCAGCAGCATCGCCATCCCATGGGTTGGGCAATACCCCTAAATCTAATTCTGTAAACATTACTTTTATACCAAGTGCACTAAACTCTTTAATACTTTCTTCAATCTCTTTCATAGGCACTTTATAACTTCTCCAATGGCCCTGTATGCCCACTCCGTCAATACGCACACCGGCAGCCTGAATTTTTTTTATCAGTGCAATGGCACCGGCTCTTTTCTTTGGCTGTTCAATATTATAGTCGTTATAATATAACTCTGTATTGGGTGCTGCTTTTTGTGCTGTGCGAAAAGCATCCACTATATAATCTTCACCCAGCTTTTTTAAGAAAATTGATTTGCGCATGCTGCCGTCTTCTTCCAGCGCTTCATTCACCACATCCCAGCCTTTTATTTTACCATCGTATCTTGCAGCAATGGTGGTAATATGATTGGTAAAAAAACTTTGTAGTGAATCTTTGCTTTGAATATGCTGCACAAAGGGAGAAAGCTGGCTGTGCCAGATAAGCGTATGCCCCACCACAGCAATATTATTTTTCTTTCCGTATGCAACCATTTTATCAGCCAGTGTAAAATTAAATACATCCCATTGCGGGTGTATGATTTCGCACTTCATAATATTCTCAGGAGTAATTACATTAAACTGTTGTTGTATCAGCGCATTAGCGGCAGCATCTTTTTCTTCTATTTGTGCGGTGTTTAATGCAGCGCCTATTAAAAAGCTGTTTTTATAAACCTGTTTTAAAGTTTTGTTTTGTGCTACTGATTGCAGTGGAGTGACGCTTATTGCTAAAAGCAATACAACAGTTGTTGCAAAACGTAAGAGCGGTGTTGATTTATTATTCATAAGCAAATCGTTTTTTTGTTGAAAGAATTGTTGCCGCACAAGTGTGCGACGCAACGATGTTTAATAGCAGCACTGCTGCCGGTTACCTAAAATTAAAAACCTATACTATTGCCACCATCAATGGGTAACACCACACCGGTAACAAAATTGGCGGCATCGCTGGCAAGATAGAGCGCTGCGGCTGCAATATCTTCCGGCTGGCCCATACGGCCCATTGGTGTGCGGCCAAATACTTTTGCTTTTCGCTCCGGATCACTATTCAATGCTTTTGCCGTCATATCGCTATAAATAAACCCGGGGGCAATGGCATTTACCCGAATGCCATTGGGCGAAAGTTCTGTTGCCATAGCTCTTGTCATACCATCAATAGCTGTTTTGCTGGCACTGTATGCAATTACTTTGGGCAAACCATATTGTGCTGCCATACTACTGATGTTAATGATGCAGCCATTTTTACGCAGCAGCATATTTTTAACCACTTCCCGGCTAATACAAAATACAGTGGTTACGTTAGTGGTAAGTATGCGTTCAAATTCTTCATCCGTTACTTCGGTAAATTCTTTTTTCTGGTTAATGCCGGCATTGTTTACCAGTATATCTACCTTACCAAACTCTTTTACAATTTCTTCAATCAGGGCAGGTATGGTTGCTAGCTTACTTAAGTCGGCCGATTTATAAAAACAGTTTTTGCCAATAGCCACTTGTGCTGCTTTTAACTTTTCTTCATTGCGGCCAATAATAATAGTGGTTATTTTATTGCTGGCAAAAGCTGTGGCAATGGCCATGCCTAACCCACTGCCACCACCCGTAACAATGGCCACTTTACCGCTGTCTGCTAAAGGGGAGTTAATCGTATCTGTCATTTTATTTTTCTTTTATTTAAGTCTTTGTTTTTTGTTACCAGCATTTGTAGTACTATCATCTGCTGTTGCGTCGCACTCTTCAAGGGTATATCTTCATTCAACTTTTATCTAAAGCTATTTAATAACAATAGTCATTAGCAGTTATGCAAATATCCAGGTCCCCTTTTGGGGATAAGGGTTTAATTACCCGGAGCAAACGGAAATCTTAAGCTTTTATAATACTCCAGTGTTTTATCCGGCTGCTCGTAATTTGCAGGTATGGGCTGTTTGCTGAATGTTTGAAAATACAGCAAGCAGGCATTGCGCCACCAAATTGCTTCATCATACTGCACCTGCAGCAATTGCTTTACATGGTTAAATCTGCCGGCATCTACAAATGGCTGTAATGCGTTCCAGTTTTGCTGCATTTGTTGTACCCGTGCTGCACCGGTATAATATTGATAGCACAACTCATTCCATAAACTACGGCCGCTTTTTGTGGTGTAATTCCAGGGCACATGATGAAACCACAGCAAGTATTTTTCATCAATGGTATTTATATGCTCCCATTGTTGTTGCGCTTGCGGAAAGTATTGCGCCAATGCATTGCTGCCCGTGGCGGTGCGGTTAAAACCAATGCCAGCACTATCTGCTTTATGGTAATACACCGGGTTCCACTCTGGCCGCGCCTGATTGTTTACCCATGGCGCCGGACCGTAATGATGCCCCGTACCCATAATATGATGCAGGCCCAGCGGGTTAGAAAACTGTACCATAATATCCCTGCTATGCAACATCAGCTCAGCAGCTTTTTTTAGAAATGCGGGGTGATTAGAGAAGGTCATGCCCAACCATTCATTAGCAATGGCCTCACTGCTTAAATTATAATCCCAGCAAAGCCTGCCGTACGCATACCAATTGGCTGCTGCAAAGGGGTGGCCACACCAGTTAATATCATTACCAATATTAGATACACCCGCCATTCCATTTAAGGGATGCTTATCCAGACTGCCATCTATTATTTTGGCAACGGTACTGTTTTTTCCCTGGCAGTAGGTATCGCTTTGCAATACTTCTTTAAACAGCGGTGCCAAATAAACAAGATTAGTGGCCTGCCCCGTATATTCCTGTGTTATCTGAAACTCCATCATCAAAGGTGTTTTGGGCATGGCACCAAATAATGGATGAAAAGGTTCTCTTGGCATAAAATCTATTGCACCGTTTTTTACCTGCACCATTACGTTTGGCAAAAAGTTTCCATCCAATGGTTTAAAATCATCATAAGCCTGTTTATGCCGGTCAACCGGGTTTTCTGCTGCATATACAAAAGCACGCCAAATAACAATGCCATTATAGGGGGCCACTGCTGCTGCCAGCATATTAGCACCATCGGCATGTGTACGTTTATAATCTTGCGGACCGGGTTGCCCTTCACTGTTTGCTTTAACCAGAAAGCCGCCAAAGTCGGGGATTATAGTATAAATTTCCTTTGCCTTTTCCTTCCACCATTGTTGCACTTCTTCATTTAAAGGGTCGGCTGTTTTTAATTTACCAATTTCAATAGGCGCACTAAATCGGGCGGTTAAATAAACTTTTATTCCATACGGACGAAAAGCATCGGCCAGTGCTTTTACTTTTTGTAAGTATGGAGCGGTTAAAATAGTGGCGTTGGCATTTACATTGGTTAATACAGTACCATTTATGCCAATAGATGCATTGGCTCTTGCATAATCAATGTAGCGGTTGTCAATATAGCCGGGTAGTTTGTGCCAGTCCCAAATGCTGAAGCCGGCATAGCCTCTTTCCACTGTGCGGTTTAAATTATCCCAATGATTTAGTAAGCGGAGTTTAAGTTTGGGTGCAGAAACAATATTGAGATTAGTAATATCCTGCTGGGTTTGCAAAAGGCGCAAAAAATGGAACAGGCCATACAAAACACCTTTATCTGTATTGGCTGTTATAACTGTTTTTCCAGATTTACTTTTAATTATAAAACCTTCAGCACCTATCTGACTAAGCTCTTTGTTATTTAAAAAAAAGGTTGCTTCAGCTACGGATATAATTAAAGAAGAATTTTTTTGCGCTGCAGAAAATACTTTATACGTAGCACCGGTTAATCCTTCCAGTGCTTTTTCTAATTCATATTTAACTACAGTTAAAGTTGGTGAGCTTCCTGTTACTACTGGGGCTGTAATTTGTTTTTTGTATTGTTCCAGCAACTGCGTATTCTCAATCTTTTTGTAGCGCAGCCATAGTTCATACCCGTTTTCAGCAAGTGCTGTAAAGCCGATGAACAAAAAAAATGTAGTTATTAAAAGCAATCTCATGCTGGTGTTTTTAGCGTTCGTCTTGCAGGCAGATTATACGTTTTAAAAAAGGAGTAAACACTAATTCAATTAAAACCAGACACGATACAGCTATATAGCTATAGGCATTTAATTTATTATATACTGTACAGCAGCTTATTTAATTGGTTTTGGAAAGTTATATAACCTACGCCATAGTTCCGCTGTATTTTTATTGAATCCTTCAACAACAAGCGTTAGTGGGATTTTTTCAAAGCACTTTAAAACGGCATAAGGTTTACAGCCCTACACCACTTACCATAAAGCCTTTCCCTTTTCTGCAGCTGAAGTGTGCGACGCAACGATGCTACCCAAAGTACAGAAGCTGGTAACCTATAATAAAAAACAGCAATAGTAAGAAGCTACAGTATACTGAACTTATTTTAATAGTACTTTTGTTACCCTTTATTAATGTAAAACAATCAATAATGTTAATGCATCAAACAATGCGGTGGTATGGCCCGCAGGATGTGGTAAGTTTATCGGACATACGCCAGGCTGGTTGCGCGGGAGTGGTAACAGCCCTGCATCACATACCTGTAGGCGAAGTATGGCCTGTAGAAGAAATAAATAAACGCAAAGCATTAATTGAAGCTGCCGGTATGACCTGGACGGTGATTGAAAGCCTGCCGGTAAGTGAAGACATAAAAAAACAAAGCGGCAATTATTTACAGCATATAGAAAACTACAAACAAAGTTTGCGCAATGTGGCCGTCTGCGGGTTAAAAGTGGTTACTTATAATTTTATGCCCATACTGGATTGGCTGCGTACTGATGTTGGCTATACCATGCCAGATGGCAGTAAGGCTTTGTATTTTGAACGGGCTTCTTTTATTGCGTTTGATTTATTTATGCTGCAGCGCCCCAATGCTGCAAAAGACTATACAGCCGCAGAAGTGGCCATTGCCACCAGGCATTATGAAAGCATGCAGGAAGAAAAAAGAAAGGCCCTGTTTGAAAATGCATTGCTGGGCTTGCCCGGCAGCGATGATGCATTTACACCAGAACAGGTATTAACTGCTTTAAAAACATATGAAGGCATAGATGCAGCGCAATTGAAAAAGCATCTGTTTTATTTTTTACAACAGGTGGTGCCGGTGGCTGCAGCCAGTGGTGTAAAAATGGCTGTGCATCCCGATGATCCGCCGTATAGTATTTTAGGCCTGCCCCGCATTGTAAGTACAGAACAGGACGCTGCCGATTTATTAGAGGCAGTACCCTCTGAAGCCAATGGTTTGTGTTTTTGTACAGGCTCATACGGTGCAAGAGCAGATAACGATATTGTAAAAATGATAAAACGTTTTGGCGACCGCATTCACTTTCTGCATCTGCGCAATACCAAACGGGATGATGCGGGTAATTTTTACGAAGCCGATCATTTGGAAGGAGATACTGAAATGTATGCAGTAATTAAAGAAATAGTACAACTGCAGCGCCGCAGAAATATTTCTATACCCATGCGTCCCGATCATGGGCACCAGATGCTGGATGATTTAAAAAAGAAAACATACCCCGGCTACTCTGCTATTGGCCGTTTGCGTGGGCTGGCAGAACTGCGCGGGGTTGAATACGCCATTGATAAAAGCTTACAATAATGAGAACACAGCCTGAGTCATCAGGCTGTTCCTTTTAATATCTTGTTCCAATACATCCACGGAAGTATATACTTCTTTAAAATCCACATGCTCCAGCGTGGTTTAGCCTGGTTAAAAGGAAAAGTTTCAACCGGTGTATTACTGTAATCAAACTCTGCTAAAATTAATTTACCATAACCAGCCACCAATGGGCAACTGCCATAGCCATTGTATTGTGCCGGTAGCTGTGTGTTGCCATTAAGCATTGCCAATAAATTGGCTACCAGCACGGGTGCCTGTTTGCGTATGGCAGCACCGGTTTTTGCGTTGGGGGTATTGGTAGCATCACCCAATGCAAAAACATTGTTGTAATGCGTATGTTGTAACGTGTTTTTGTCTACATCTATCCAACCAGCGGCATTTGCCAGCGGACTCTCTTTAATAAAATCGGGGGCACTTTGTGGTGGTGTAACATGTATCATATTAAACGGCAGGGTTACTGTTTTTCCATCTTCGCTTTCCATCAGGCGGAAGGTGGCTAATTTTTTTTCGCCGTCAATTTCAATTAAGTCGTGTTTAAAGTTCAGTTGAATATGATAGCTGTTTACCAGCTTTAACAGAGCATCTGCATATTTTTTTACGCCAAAAATCATTCCGCCGCCCGAAACAAAAGATACGCTCACCTTGTTCAGCAAACCTTTTCGTTTAAAATAGTCTGCTGCCAGGTACATAATTTTTTGAGGCGCACCACCACATTTTACCGGTGTGGAAGGGCTGGTAAATAATGCTGTCTGTCCTTGCTGAATGCTTTGTATACATTCATACGTATAAGCAGCCTGGCTAAAAGCATAATTACTGCACACGCCGTTTTTACCAAGGGTTTCCTTTAGGCCTTTTACTTTATGCCAGTCTAATTGTATGCCGGGTGCTGCCACCAGGTAATCATAGGTATAAACAGTGCCGCTGGTGCAGGTAACCTGGTTACTCTCTGGCTGAAAACTTTTGGCCGCATCTTTTATCCATACCGCACCTTTTGGTATTACACTGCCTTCAGAGCGTTCTGTTTTTTGAAGATTGAATGTGCCTCCGCCAACAAGGGTCCAGGCAGGCTGGTAATAATGTTTATCTGAAGGCTCAATAATACCAACTGACAAATCTTTTTTCTTTAGCAGCAGTTTAGCTGCAACGGAGATACCTGCATTACCGCCGCCGATAATAAGAACTTGAAAATGCTTGCTCATAATTGGTTGTTTTAACCAAAGCTATTAGTTGAGACTTGCAGTAAAAGTGATAAGAGTCACGCACAGCCAGTGGCGGTAATGTTTATTATAAAAACTTTTGCGTGACCAGCATCACAGATAGTACCTTTAATTACGGTCATCTTTGCCTCCGAAATAAATAAAGCATGGAAATAGTTGGTTACATCGCATCATTGGTAATTGGTGTTTCATTGGGCTTAATAGGCGGCGGCGGTTCTATATTAACCGTACCGGTATTGGTATATCTTTTTGGTGTAAATCCGGTTTTGGCAACAGCCTATTCATTGTTTATTGTGGGTGCCACCAGTCTGGTGGGCAGTTTGCCCAAGTATAAAAACGGAGAAGTAAATATTAAAACAGCCATTATTTTTGGCATCCCCTCCATTGCGGCAGTATATGCCACTCGTGCATTTATTGTACCTGCCATACCCAATCATATTTTTACAATTGGTAACCTGGTTATAACAAAGGCATTATTACTGATGCTGCTGTTTGCCATATTAATGGTGGTGGCATCTGTTTCTATGATTAAAAACGGAACTGCTAAATCCTATACTGAAGATGGCATACAAAAATTCAATTATCCGCTCATACTTTTAGAAGGTGCAGTGGTGGGTGTATTAACCGGGTTAGTAGGTGCCGGTGGTGGATTTTTAATAATACCTGCATTGGTTTTATTAAGTAAATTACCCATGAAGCAGGCAGTAGGCACGTCGTTGCTTATTATAGCCGCCAAGTCTTTAATAGGCTTTACCGGAGACCTCGGGCATTATACCATCAACTGGGCATTGTTGTTTTCTGTAACCCTGCTGGCCATTGCCGGAATTTTTGCAGGCAATCTTTTCAGCAAAAAAATTTCTGCAGACAGTTTAAAAAAAGGGTTTGGCTGGTTTGTGTTGGTAATGGGCGTTTATATTCTTATTAAAGAAATATTCTTTGCATCGGGTAGTGTGCATTAATAATGTTGGTAGATTTTGGTGCCGGCATCAGCCCACAGCGCAGCATTCTTGCGTCGCACTCTTCAGGTGCAGTACCAATGGCAACATTAACAAAGCGTTTCACTTACTCAGGTATTTGTGTGACTATTGTCATGTATAAACTCTAATCAATAAAAGATATTTGTAGAATAAACTATAGAATACCACAATCATGAAAATAGAACAAATTTATACCGGTTGTCTGGCACAAGGTGCCTACTATATTGAAAGCAATGGTGAAGCGGTAATTATCGACCCCCTGCGGGAAGTGCAGCCCTATATTGAAAAAGCACAACGAAACAACGCTGCCATTAAATACGTGTTAGAAACACATTTTCATGCCGACTTTGTAAGTGGGCATCTGGACCTGTCAAAAAAAACAGGGGCCCCCATTGTTTACGGTCCTAATGCAAAACCCGCTTTTGATTTTTATGCAGCTAAAGATGGTGAAGAACTGAAAGTAGGTGCTGCTACTATTAAAGTATTGCACACACCAGGACATACAATGGAAAGCACTTGTTACCTGTTAAAAGATGAAAGTGGAAAAGAAGTAGGATTATTTAGCGGCGATACTTTGTTTATAGGCGATGTGGGCCGCCCCGATCTGGCACAAAAAGTAAAAGCAGAATTAACGCAGGATATGCTGGCAGGCTTTTTATTTGATTCTTTAAGAAATAAAATAATGCCACTGGCCGATGATATTATTGTTTATCCGGCACATGGCGCCGGCAGTGCCTGTGGTAAAAACATGAGTAAAGAAACCACTGATACATTAGGCCATCAAAAGAAAACCAATTATGCCCTGCGTGCTGATATGACGAAAGAAGAGTTTATTAAAGAAGTAACCACAGGGCTGGTGTCGCCACCTGCCTATTTTCCATTAAACGTTATGCTGAATATACAAGGCTATGAAAGTATAGACACGGTTTTAGAAAGAGGCCTGCAAGCTTTATCTGCCGATGCTTTTGAAGCAGCCGCTAATGAAACCGGTGCTTTAATGCTGGATGTAAGAGACGCACAGGTTTTTGCAAAAGGATTTATTCCAAATGCCATCAATATAGGGTTGCAGGGTTCATTTGCTCCTTGGGTTGGCGCCATGATACCCGATATTAAACAGGAAATATTATTAATAGCAGAACCGGGCTCTGAAGAAGAAGTGGTAACCCGCCTCAGCCGTGTTGGATACGATCATGTGATTGGATTTTTAAAAGGGGGCATTGCTGCCTGGCAGCAGGCCGGTAAAGAACTGGATAGTATTACCAGCATTACTGCAGAAGAATTAGCAGCCATACAAAAAGCAACACCGGCCACTGCAGTTTTAGATGTAAGAAAACAGAGCGAATATTTAAGTGAACATATTATTGGTGCAGAAAATGCACCGTTGGATACCATAAACGATAGTATGAGCCAGTTAGATAAAGACAAAACATATTACGTGCATTGTGCCGGCGGTTACCGATCCATGGTGTTTACTTCAATATTGCGGGCACGTGGGTTTAATAATCTGGTAGATGTTAAGGGTGGCTTTAAAGCAATCAAAGAAAGCCAGCTCTTTCCGGTTAGCGATTATGTATGCCCTTCTACACTTTTATAATACTAAATGGGGTTTAATGGTTGATGATGATGATGGCGGAAGGCCGTCAGGGCCTTCCTTTTTTCTGAACTGTTAAAAAAAACACGATGATAGATTTTTTTAAAAAACTTTTAGGGGGCACTGCAGATGCCAACCTTAAGCAAATAATAGCAGATGGTGCGTTGATTGTAGATGTAAGAACTCCGGCAGAATACCGCAGCGGGCATATTGCCGGATCCATTAATATTCCGATGGATAGTATCAGCGGGCAGTTAAATACATTAAAAAGTAAAAACAAAACTATTATTACCTGCTGCAGAAGCGGCAACCGCAGTGGCATGGCAAAATCTATTTTAAGCAAGGCCGGCATCAATTGTTATAATGGTGGGCCGTGGAATGTGTTGCAACAACAAATGAATTAAACTATGAAACAACTATTAACAAAGGGCTGGAACTTTATGCGTGTATTGCGTTTGGTAATGAGTGTTCCGGCTCTTTATTTTGGCATTACAAACAGCGATGTTTTATTATGGGTTGCAGGTGGTTTTTTGTTTGTTATGAGTGTTTTTAATATAGGATGCTCAGGTGGTACTTGTTATACAAATGCTCAACCGGGCCACGTTAACAGTGCCGCCAATAAAAACAGCAACAGCGTTGTTTATGAAGAAGTGTAGATGGGCGCAATTTCATTTACTGCTGTTGTTTTTTATGCCGGCAACTACCCATGCACAACATCAGGACTTGCACGACAAGCCGGCATTGTGGAAAGGAAAAGAACAACCACAGCCAGATACGGCTTCATTACTGCATGCATTTAAAAAAGGCAAGGTACACGGGCATTTCAGGTATTTTTTTATGAGTACTGAAAATGCCGGAGGTTTAAGCGATTATTATGCACATGCAGCAGGGGGTGGTATTAAATATGAAACAGGATCTTACAAAGGCTGGCAGGCAGGCATCAGCGGTTTTTTTATTTTCAATCTGGCTTCTGCAAACCTGGCAAAACCAGATGCAGCCACACAAGCTTATAATCGCTACGAAATTGGGTTGTTTGATATAACTGATGCTAACAACAAAACCGATATTGACCGGCTGGAGGAACTGTATGTAAAATATCAGTGGAAGCAAGCTGCTGTAACTGTCGGCAAGCAATTAATTAACACGCCGTTTATTAATTTACAAGATGGAAGAATGCGGCCCACCGAAGTAGAAGGTATTTGGCTGCACGTGCAACCAACTGCTAACATAAAAGCAGCGGGCGGATGGCTTTACGGTATCTCTCCACGAAGTACGGTTAAATGGTACGGGGTAGGAGAGTCGATAGGTGTGTATCCTGTAGGTGTTAATGAAAACGGTGCTAAATCGGGTTATGCGGGTAATGTAAATTCACACGCCGTATGGCTGGCAGGCGTCAGCTATACAGTAGCAAAAAGTATTGAACTAAAAGGCTGGAATATTTTTGTGCCTAATGTATTTAACACCACACTGGCAGAAGTACACTATAGTTTTTCTGTTTCAAAAATATCTAAATGGGTTTTTGCCGGGCAGTCATTATATCAAACCGCTGTTAATTATGGTGGTAACGCAAACCCGGCCAAAGCGTATTATAAAAAAGGCGGCCATGCAATTACACTGGGCCTTAAAGCCGGCTGGCAAAATAAAAACTGGCAAACTTCTTTAAACTATAACCGCATTACAACCGCTGGCCGTTATTTAATGCCACGTGAATGGGGGCGTGAACCGTTCTTTACCTTTCTGCCCAGAGAGCGGAACGAAGGCTTGGGCAATGTGCACGCATATATGGCAAAACTGCAATATTTTTTTACCCAACAGCACCTGAAGAGTGAAATAGGAATGGGTTATTATAAACTGCCGCCTGTTACTAATTATGCACTTAATAAATATGGGCTTCCTTCTTATAAGCAATTCAATATTGATGTAAGGTATGAGTGGACTGGTTTTTTTAAAGGCATGGAAACACAATTGCTATATGTGTATAAAAAACAGGCCTCTGCTGAAGCACTCAACAAGCGTTACATAATAAATAAAGTAAACATGCATCAGTGGAACCTGCTTATGAATTTTCATTTTTAAAAGCTGCCATTGGCACTGCTGTTAAACCGAGCGTGGCAACAATGTTGCTATGAAAATATACTGCTGGAAAAACAAATATTTTGGATGCCGGCAATAGCGCCCGTATCAGCATTGTTGCTCGTTGCAAACCCCGAGCAGTTTTGCGCCGTGCTTTCGGGGCACACTTCTGCGGCAGCACATTACTCAGCCGTAAGTTTTGATTTTACTTTTTTCTTTTTGGTAGAATTGCGGATGACCAGTTCTGGTAAAAGTACCTTGGTTACAAAATCTGTAACGGGTCTTTTACTTTCAATAAGCTGCAGTAAAAGTTGTGTGGAAATTTCGCCCATTTCAAATGCAGGCTGTTTGATAATGGAGAGTGGCGGATTTAAAAGATCGGTTAGTTCTCCGTTAGAAAACCCCATCATTAATAACTCTTCGGGTATTTTTATTTTTTCTTCCTGCAACACCCGCAGGCAGCCAGTAGTTAATTTATCTGATAAGCCCAGTATAGCATCTGCCATGGGGCGCATGCGTGTAATTTTTTTAACGGCGGCAATTACTTCATCGTTCAGATTTTCTCCGGGTTTGCAGTGTTGCACCAACTGATTATTATACGCGATGCCATTATCTTCCAGGGCGGCTTTATAACCTGCCATGCGCTCTTGTGTTATTGAAAGAAACGAAACATTGGCCAGCACGGCAATATTTCTGCAACCATTTTGTATGAGGTGTGTGGTGGCATCGTAAGCGCCTTTGTAATTATCAACAATCACCTTATGGGTATCTATTTCGTTTACAATCCGGTCAAAAAAAACAATGGGCATTCCTTTAGCATGCAAATCTTTCAGGTAATCAAAATTATTTGTTTCAACAGATACAGAAACCAGCAGGCCGTCAATTGAACGGCTGGTTAAATAATGCAGGTTGCGCATTTCTTTTTCAAAGCTTTCGTGGCTTTGAGAAATAATAACATTATACCCTTTTTGTTGTGCAACAGATTCTATACCGTTAATGGTTTGAGAAAAGAAGCTGTTGGCAATTTCGCCAACAATAACACCAATAGTATGGCTTTTTCTTTCTTTTAAACTGAGGGCAATGGGGTTGGGTTGGTAATTAATTTTTTCAGCGTATTCCAAAACCATTTTCTTGGTTTCGGGGCTAATCTCATAACTATCCCGCAAGGCACGGGATACGGTGGAAGTAGATAAGCCGAGGGCCTTGGCAATATCCTTTATGGTTACGGCTTCAAACTTCATGGTTGCGTATAAATATTAGATGGTTGTCTGTAAATGAGACATTAAAAGTAATGATTTTGCTGCTGTTGCAGGCAAGTTTATGGTGCGCTTGGTTTTTGCAGGGCCGCTTCAAACGCAGTTAAGTTTATTAGAACGATTAAAAAATATAACTCGTTGAAAACGATAACGATGCCGGGAACGATTGCGTAAAAAAACTGCAATGCCAAAACAAGGCAACTGAATATAACTGTTTAGTATTGGCATAGATTTTTACCAATAGGTATCCCGATTGTTTTTTTATCACACTAAAATGCTATTGCTATATGAAACGTATGCTGCTTTTATTTCAGCTGATGTTACTGGCGGTTTTCTTAAATGCCCAATCGCGGCAGATAACCGGTAAAGTAACAGATGATGCTGGTGCACCGCTAACGGGTGCCAATGTTGTTCTCCGCGGTTCAAAATCGGGTACGCAAACCGATGCGGACGGAAATTTTAAATTAACTATTACTACTGCTGGCTCAGTTACATTGGTAATCAGTTATACTGGTTATGCCACAAAATCAGTTGTTGTAACCGGCAATAGTGCCAATAGTATACAGTTAGTAAAAGACAATGCGGCTTTAGAAGATGTGGTGGTGGTAGGCTATTCTTCCATCAAGCGTAAGGATTTAACCGGTTCCGTTTCATCTGTTTCATCCAAGCAATTAAAAGACATTCCAATTTCTTCTGCCGCAGAAGCCATACAGGGCCGCTTAGCAGGTGTGCAGGCAATAGCTACAGAAGGAGCCCCGGGTGCTGAAATTGTAATTAGAGTTAGAGGCGGCGGATCTATTACACAAGACAATTCTCCTTTATACATTGTAGATGGAGTACCGGTTGAAAATGCATTATCTGTATTATCTCCGCAGGACATTGCTTCAATAGATGTTTTAAAAGATGCTTCTACCACTGCTATTTACGGTGCCCGAGCGGCCAATGGGGTAGTAATTATCACTACAAAAGTTGGAAGGGCTGGTAAAACACAAGTAACCTACAGTGGTTCTTTTGGTTTTAGAGAGCTGCCCAACACCATGGATGTATTAAGTCCTTATGACTTCGTTTTATGGCAATATGAAAGAAGCCGTGGTAACACCACAGACAGTTCAAGCTTTGCACAAACCTATGGCACCACCTGGGATACGCTTTCTAATTATAAAAATATACAGCCGGTTAACTGGCAGCAGGAAGTGTTTGGGAGAAGGGCTGCTTTTCAAAACCATAATATTTCAGTAAACGGTGGTACGCAATCAACCACGTTTAATTTAAGTTTTACCAATAACCGCGAAGAGGGAATTCTGCTGGAATCTGGGTTTAACAGAAGTCTTTTGAACTTTAAAATAGATCATAAAATTTCTGATAAACTTAAAGTGGGTATCTCGTTCCGATATTTAGACCAAACGATCAAAGGGGCAGGTACTACTAACTCTGGTACCCGCAGCACCAACCGCCTGCGTCATACCATTAATTACCGACCCTTTGAGCTGCCACGTCCCGGCTATGGCATTGATGATTTTGATGAAGCTTATTATCTTGCTTCCAGCGGTGCCACCAACCCGGTATTATTAACACAGGCAGAGTACAGAAGGCAGTTTACCAAAGCAGCATACTTTACCGGCTACCTCAATTATAATATTACCAAAAACCTGGTGTTTCGTTCAACGGTAGGTTATGATAATGCCGGCATTACCACGAATCTTTTTTACAGCAAAATTACCGGCCAGGCCCGCAACTTTGCTTCTTTACCGTTGGCTTCAATAGGAGAACAGAAGAACAGTACCATTACTAATTCCAACACATTACAATATTCGTTATCTAACTTCAAGAAGCATCACGATTTTACCTTTTTGGTAGGACAGGAAATTATAGAACAAAATTCCAGTCAGAACACATTTGAAACACGCTATTTCCCGGCAGATATTTCTGCAGAAAAGGCATTGGCAAATATGGGTCTTGGTTCTGCACCTACCGGTTCTGCACAACCCTTACCCACTTCTTTTATACAACCGCCCAGCCGCATTGCCTCTTATTTTAGTCGCCTTACGTATGCATATGATGATAAATACCTCTTAAGTTTTAATCTGCGTGCCGATCGTTCATCAAAGTTCAGTTCAGAGAACGGCACCCTGGTGTTTCCATCCGGCTCGGCAGCATGGCGTTTCTCTAAAGAGAAGTTTATGGATAATGTAAAATTTATAAGCGATGCAAAACTGAGACTGGGTTATGGTTCTGTAGGTAATAACCGAATTGATAATTTATTATACCGGCAGTTATATGGTGTTACGGGGCAGTATGCATTTAACCACAGTATTGTTCCGGGTTTTGCTCCTTCAGCACTGGCCAATCCAGATCTTCGCTGGGAAAAGAATATTACCCGTAACCTTGGTTTAGACCTTTCTTTTCTGAATAATAAAATTCAGTTTTCAGTAGACGTATATAAAAATACAGCAGAAGATTTATTATTGGCTGTGGCCATTCCGCCTACCACGGGTTACACCAGTCAGATACAAAATATTGGTGCTACTTCTAACCGCGGTGTTGAGTTTCAGGTAAACGCTACCCCAATGAGTAAGAAAGATTTTACATGGACAACCAACTTCAATATTTCATTTAATAAAAACCGTGTGGAAAGTTTGGGTGGCGTTACACAGCTAGAGCGTAACTCGGGCTGGCAGGGTAGCGATGGGGTAAATGATTATCTGGTGAAAGTGGGCCAGCCTACTGGCTTGATGTATGGTTTTGTAACCGATGGTTTTTACAGCGTGTACGATTTTGATTACAATGCCACAACAGGCGCATATACCATTCGCCCCGGAAAAGCAGTAAATGGAGTATATGGTACACCGCAACCCGGCATGCTGAAATGGAAAGACTTAAATGGCGATGGCGTTATTACCGCTGATGGCGATAGAACAGTTATTGGTAACGCCAATCCAAAATTTACGGGTGGATGGAACAACCAGTTTGCATATAAAAATTTTGACCTCAGTGTGTTTGTGAACTTTGTAGTGGGTAATGATATTTACAACGCTAACAAAATAGAATGGACAGATGGCGCATTTGCCAACCTGAACATGTTAAATACAATGAAAGACCGCTGGACAAATATAGATGCAAACGGAACCCGTATTACCGACCCCGTTGCATTAACTAAACTGAACGAGAATGCAAAAATATGGAGCCCCGTTAGAGTACAGCGCTGGTGGTTGCATTCATGGGCGGTGGAAGACGGGTCTTATCTGCGTATTAATAACCTTACAATGGGTTATACCTTACCAAAGAAAGTATTAAACAGAATTAAGATCAGCACACTGCGTGTATTTGGTACCGTAAATAACCTGGCTACGCTTACCAATTACAGCGGTTACGATCCGGATGTTACTTCCCGCCGTTCAGATCCGTTAACACCCGGTGTTGATTTTGCTGCCTATCCGCGTTCAAGAACCTGGGTATTTGGCGTTAACGTTACTTTCTAAAAAATTTAAAAAAATCTGTATGAAATATAAATTCAATCAATCAGTAATAGTTGCTTTAATAGCACTTTCTGCTATTAGCGTGGTTGGATGTAAAAAATATACCGAGGTGGAACCTGTTTCTCAGTATAGTATCCCTCAAACATTTTCTGATGTGTCTAATGCGTTCAGTGCTTTAGTGGGCGTATACGATGAGTTACAAGGCGATAATGGCTATGGCATCCGCATCAGCATGTACTACCCTTACGATTCTGACGAAGGTATTGTAAGTGGTAATATAGATAATGGCCGCCGTGGCATTGGCCGCTACCAGTTATTATTAACCAATTCAGAAATTGCCAATCCTTTCCGTCAATTATATCGTGGCATTGAAAAAGCAAATCTTTGTATTGAACAAATACCTTTAATGCCCCAGTACACCAGCGGTACAGATACAGAAAAAAAAGAACTGAAACGTTTATACGGCGAGGCATTAACATTAAGAGCCCAGTTTTTTTATGAATTAATCCGCAATTGGGGAGATGTGCCGGCACCAATGGTACCTGCTTATAAACAACCTTCGCTTTTTGTGCCACAAACCAACCGAGACTCTACTTATGATAAATTACTGGCCGACCTGGCAACGGCATCCGATTTATTACCCTGGAGAACCGAAGTGCCCCGTAATGAACGTATCACCAAAGGCGTAGCAAAGGCATTGCGTGCAAGAATTGCGTTGGCAAGAGGCGGCTACTCATTACGCCAGAATGGACAGATGCTTCGTGGCTCAGATCATATAAAATATTACACCATCGCAAGAGATGAATGTGAAATCTTAATGAACAACAGAACGCAGCACACATTAAACCCAAGTTATTCTGATATATGGAGAAAAGTAACCTCATTCACCTACGATCCGCAGGGAGAAATAATATTTGAAATAGGTGCCGGTGGCGGTAACGGAAACAGCGATAGTCGTATGGGTAATTACGATGGCCCCAATCTAAGCAACGCCTCCCGTTACGGAGCTGGTGGCGGCGGCATAGTAATGTTACCTAATTATTTTTATGCGTTTGATTCAGTTGATACCCGCCGCGATGTTACAGTGACTCACTATCAGGTATCCAATGCCACCAATATTAAAAGTCAGCGCCGGTTGGGAGAATTGAATACAGGTAAATATCGCAGAGACTGGAGAGTGCCTTTATTACCCGGTACCGTATTAAATGTTGGCTATAACTGGGCAATGATCCGTTTTTCTGATGTGTTGTTAATGTATGCAGAAGCCGTAAATGAAATTAATGGCAGCCCCACGCCACAAGCCATTGCTGCTTTTGAAGAAGTACGTAAGAGGGCTTATGCCGGCAATACGGGTTTAATAGGTATCACACCAACAGATAAGGCTGGCTTCTTTAATGCCATTGTTAATGAAAGATATCTTGAGTTTGGTCATGAAGGCATCCGTAAGTTTGATTTATTAAGATGGAATCTGCTGACTACTAAAATTGCAGAAGCAAGAACTAAAATTCAGCAAATCAGAGATCGCACCGGTGCGTATACAAACGTGCCACAGTATATTTATATGAAAAATAACGGCGAAGAAATTCAATACTTTGCCGGTGCTAATACAGCAGCAACCGCCCAACCGTTCTGGCGTCCCACACAAATTCCTTCTCCTACCACCGGTTGGACAAGGATTGACTGGGCACAAAACTTAACTGTAAATGCAATAGATGGTAAACCACTTTGGCAGGGTTTTGCTTCTTTCTTTGTGCCTGGTAAAAGTGAGTTATTTCCGTACGATCAGGTAACCTTAGCATCTTACCAGGGGGCTTTAAAACAAAACCCCGGATATTAAAACAAGCTCTTTTTTTTCTTTATAGCAAGCGTGGGCTGTCCTCAGGGGCAGCCCTTTTAAACAAAAAAGATTATGATACCAGCCAAGGTAACAGCTGCCCGGCACCGGTTGCGTCGCACACTTGTACAGCAGTGCTCTTTTCAGCTTATTATTTTTGGGCTGTTATTATCCGTTAGCGGATGTTATGCCCAGCAAAATACAGCCGGCGCCAATACACTTCCGGTTGCGTTTCCCGGCGCAGAAGGCTTTGGTAAATATGCCAGCGGTGGCCGTGGTGGCAAAGTGTATATTGTAACCAACTTAAATGATGATGGTGAGGGTAGTTTCAGAAAAGCTGCTACTGCCAACCATCCCCGCATCATCGTATTTGCGGTTTCAGGCACCATTCACTTAAACAGTTCTATCAGTATAAAAAGCAATGCAACCATTGCAGGTCATACAGCCCCCGGCGATGGTATTTGTGTAGCCGATAAGTCGGTGCAATTGGGGGGCGATAATATTATTTTACGCTACATGCGTTTTCGTTTAGGAGATAAGTGGCAACGCCAGCAGGGCAAAGTAGATGGCAGCGGCGGTGAAGATGCATTCAGCGGTTCCGGCAGAAAACATATCATTATAGATCATTGCACGTTCAGCTGGAGTAACGATGAATGCCTTTCTGTTTATAATGGTGACAGTACCACCCTGCAATGGAACATCATAGCAGAGCCACTCAATTACTCTTATCATTTTGAAACCGGAGATACTGATTGGGAACATCATGGCTATGGCGGCATTTGGGGCGGCGCTCATCTCAGTGCCCATCATAATTTATTGGCCCATTGCAACAATCGCATGCCACGGTTTAATGGTATCCGTCAAAAAAGTACAGAGCTGGTAGATTATGCAAACAATGTTATTTATAACTGGGGCGGCAATCATATCTATGCCGGCGAAGGCGGTAATTACAATCTTATTAACAACTATTACAAATCCGGTCCGTCTACTAATAAGAACGTAAAAGAACGCATCGCATCACCCGGGCGTACCGATAAAATACCCTTTGGTAAGTGGTATGTAAGCGGCAATTATGTAGATGGAGCCCCTGCTGTAACCAAAGACAATTCAAAAGGAATTGTAATGGGCAATAATGGCAGTGATGAAGATAAAACCAGTACATTGGTTACCACGCCACATGCGGCAATGCCCATTGTAATACAAACGGCCAGGGATGCTTATGAAGATGTTTTAAAATCAGCCGGTGCCAGTTTTAAAAGAGATACATTAGATGAAAGAATTGTGAATAATGTAAGGCAACGCAGCGGCACTATTATAGATGTACAGGGCGGATACCCACATCATTCCGCTTATGAAATAACGGTAAACGCATGGCCCGTATTAAAGAGTTTGCCTGCCCCTGCTGATGCAGATAACGATGGGATGCCGGATGCATGGGAAAAAAAGCAGGGATTAAACCCTAATGATGCCTCTGACGCCAGCGCCAGAACCCTGCACCACTTTTATACAAACATTGAAATGTATATTAACTCATTGCTGTTATGAAGAAACTAGTTATCAGTATAATCGCATTTTTAGTGATGGCGTTTTCAATACCACCCGATAAAAAAGTTACCATCTTTATTGCCGGCGATTCTACCGCAAGCATTAAAGAAACAAAAGCGTATCCTGAAACGGGCTGGGGCATGCCCTTTGTTTATTTTTGGGATTCTGCAGTAACCGTACAGAACCTTGCAAAAAATGGCCGCAGTACCAAATCTTTTCGCCAGGAAGGGCTATGGGCCAAAATAACGGATAATGCTGCTGAAGGAGATTATGTGCTGATTCAGTTTGGCCATAACGATGAAGTGCCCACCAAAAAAACATATACCACAGAAGAAGAGTTTACCAATAACCTGGTGCAGTTTGTAAAAGAAACCCGAGAAAAAAAAGCTATCCCCGTATTAATTACACCAGTTGCACGCAGAAAATTTGATAGCACCGGCCACATTACAGGCACACATGATGTGTATGCCCAACTGGTACGAAATGTGGCCAAAGCCCATGAGGTGGCTTTAATAGACCTTGATAGAAAAAGCCAGGCTTTATACCAACAGTTTGGGGTGGAGTATTCTAAATTATTGTTTCTGCAGTTAAAACCCGGAGAGCATCCTAATTACCCCGCTGGTAAAGATGATAATACACATTTTAGCGAATTAGGTGCAAGACTGGTGGCTCAACTTGTATTGGAAGAAATAAAGAAAACAGTACCCGAACTGGCAGCACATATTATTAAACCTGCTGCAAAATAAACCTGCTTTAAGCAACAGCTCATTTATTAAATAGTATTAACTGTACATTATAGCATGAAAAAATGGATGAACTTTTTATTGTTATTGCTGTTGGGCAGCTCTCTAATACAGGCACAAACCAGTAACCCCCAACAATACAAATATGTTTTTACCGTAGCAAAAGATGGTAGCGGCGATTTTAAGTTTATACAAGATGCTATTGACGCCATGCGGGTTTATCCGCTGGCACCTATAACAGTTTATATCAAAAACGGTATTTACAACGAAAAAATAGAGTTGCCCGCCAATAACACTGATGTAACTTTTATTGGTGAGAGTGTAGATAAAACCATCATTACCTTTAACGATTATTCTGGCCGCGGCCATACCAACACATTCACTTCCTACACCGCAAAAATTTCAGGCAACCGCTTTGTTGCCGTAAATATTACGTTTGCCAACACCGCCGGCCCGGTGGGTCAGGCGCTGGCTTTATATGTGGATGCTGATAAAGCTGTTTTTAAAAATTGTAAATTTTTAGGTAACCAGGATACCATTTTTGCAGCAGGTGAAAACGCCGCCCAATTATTTACAGATTGTTATATAGAAGGCACCACCGATTTTATTTTTGGCCCGGCCACGGCTGTTTTTGAAAACTGTACCATACGGGCTAAATCCAATTCTTTTATTACAGCGGCTAACACACCTGCTAATAAGCCATATGGTTTTGTTTTTTTACGTTGTAATATAATTGCAGATACCGCTGTAAATAAATTATACCTGGGCCGTCCGTGGCGTGCCTATTCAAAAACAGTTTTTTTGTTTTGCAGTTTGCCTGCTGCCATTGCACCAGAAGGATGGAACAACTGGGGTAATACTGCCAATGAAAAAACAAGTTTTTATGCAGAGTACAAAAACACCGGTGCCGGTGCCGCCACCCAACAACGGGTAAGCTGGAGCAAACAATTAACTGATAAAGAAGCCCTGTTGTATACACCCGATAAAATTTTTGCTTCTGTTACTGCCGCATGGGCGGCAGACAGCAGTTGGTATAAAAATATAAGAGCAAAAGTATTTGAGTGGCCGGGGCCTGCTGTTAAATAAAGTTCTTTGTAGTGCAATGGTTTTGTGTGATGCCAGCAGGGTAACTCCGGTTAAGCATTGTTGTTCTGCTGTGAAATTGGGATAGACTGTCGCATACCTGGATATTTGAGATTTGATGTTTCTGATTTGAAATTTCAAATCAGAAATTCTAAAGCTGAAGTGTGCGACGCAACGATGATGCTATGAAAGACCAAGGCTGGTAACAAAATAAAAACCGTTACTTTACCATTAATAAATAAGCCAATGAAACATATTCTTACAATCAGTACCGTTATTTTTTGTATGACCCTTAAAGCCCAGCAAATAAAAGAATGGCCGCTGTATGCGGGTGCAATACCCAACGCCAAAGAAGCGCCTAATAAAGAGAACAGTGTTACAAAAGATAATGTAATGCGCATTGCTAAAGTAAGTGTGCCTACACTTACAGTATACCAGCCGGCCCAGCCAGATGGCAGGGCGGTTATTATTTGCCCCGGTGGTGGTTACCAGATTTTAGCGTTTGATAAAGAAGGAACCCGTGTAGCGGAAGAATTTAATAAATGGGGTGTTACTGCATTTGTATTAAAATACCGGTTGCCCGATGATACCACGAATATTGACAGAAGCATGGCACCCTTACAGGATGCGCAACAAGCCATCCGATGGGTGCGCAACAATGCAAAGCAATGGGGTGTACACAAAAATAAAATTGGCATCATGGGTTTTTCTGCCGGCGGGCATTTGGCAGCTACGGCTACCACGCATTTTACTATTAACGCAGATGCAGCTAATAAAGACACTGTTTCTGTGCGGCCCGACTTTAGTATTTTAATTTATCCTGTTATCAGTTTTGACAGTACCATTACGCACAAAGGATCCCGCAATAATCTGGTGGGTGCAAAAGCGGGTGCAGAACGCATTCAGTATTTCTCCAACGAATTGCAGGTGAATGCCGCTACGCCTCCGGTATTTTTAGTACACGCCGGCGATGATGGCGCCGTGCCGGTTGCTAATAGTTTACGTTTTTATGAAGCCTGTATAAAAAATAAAGTGCCTGCAGAAATGCATTTGTATCCAAAAGGAGGCCATGGTTTTGGTATGTATAATAGAACCACCAGCGATAACTGGATGGAACGTTTAAAAAATTGGCTGGAAACATTTAAATAAAGAAGTATGCCCGTAATTAATACTGCTTTATGTTCTTTTGGTATGAGTGGCTGGGTGTTTCATGCCCCGTTTATTACGGCCCACCCCGGTTTTAATTTGTATGCCGTGGTGGAACGCAGTAAAAATCTGGCTGCAGAAAAATATCCCGGTGTTAAAACCTTTCGCAGTGTAGATGATATGCTGCAGGATGATGCCATAGAACTGGTGGTGGTAAATACCCCCAGTGTAACACATTTTGAACTGGCCTCAAAAGTCTTACAGGCTGGTAAGCATGTAATAGTTGAAAAGCCATTTACTGCCACAGTTGCAGAAGCGCAGCAACTGATTACTTTGGCAGCACAACAGCAGCGGATGCTTTCAGTATACCAAAACCGGCGCTGGGATAGCGATTTTACCACGGTGAAGAATATGATTGCCAGTGGTACACTGGGCATTATAAAAGAAGCAGAGATACATTTTGACCGATTTACGCCAATGCTTAGCCCAAAAATACACAAAGAAACACCCACACCCGCAGTGGGTATTTTATATGATTTAGGATCACATTTAATAGACCAGGCATTGCAATTGTTTGGCTGGCCGCAAGCCGTATTTGCAGATATTGCTATTTATCGCTCTAATTCAAAAGTGGATGATTATTTTGAAATACTATTATACTACGCCGCCATGCGGGTGCGGCTAAAAGCCACTTTTTTTGCCAGAGAACCACAAGGATATATTATACACGGCACTAAAGGTTCTTTTATTAAAAGCCGGGCTGACGTGCAGGAAGCCGCATTGCAGGTACATATAGCACCCAATACTGAAGGCTGGGGTATTGAACCTTTTGAAGAAAGTGGATGGGCACATTATGAGAAGGAAGGTGCTTTTGTAAAAGAGCAGATTACAACAGCTGCCGGTAATTACATGAATTATTACAATGGTATTTACGAAGCGCTGGTAAACAAACAAACTGCACCAGTTACAGCAACGGATGCTAAAAATGTAATTGCAATAATTGAAGCGGCGTATAAAAGCAATGCTGCAAAAAGAGTAATGACTTTATGAAAAAACTACTGAGCATATTATTAGTAAGTACAGTGATGCAACTGGTAAAGGCTCAGGTATGGGTGCCGGATAATGGCAATGGCACTTATAAAAACCCGGTTATTCATGCAGATTATTCTGACCCCGATGCCATACGTGTGGGAAACGATTTTTATTTAACAGCATCCAGCTTTAACCATGCGCCGGGCCTGCCCATTTTACATTCAAAAGATTTAGTAAACTGGCAACTGGTGGCGCATGCATTGCCATTGCAATGGCCCATTGAACATTTTAATAAAGTGCAACATGGTGGTGGTGTATGGGCACCTGCTATCCGCTATCATAACAATGAGTTTTTAATTTATTATCCCGATCCGGATTTTGGTATTTATGTAATAAGAGCAAAAAATATAAAAGGTCCGTGGTCGGCACCCAAATTAGTAATAGGAGGCAAAGGGTTAATAGACCCCTGCCCGCTGTGGGATGATGATGGCAATTGTTATCTGGCGCATGCTTATGCAGGCAGCCGTGCAGGTATTAAATCAATACTGGTGGTTAGAGCCATGAACAAAGAAGGAGATACTGCACATAACAATGCCGTAATGGTATATGATGGGCACCAAACCGACGCCACTATTGAAGGCCCCAAATTATATAAGCGCAATGGTTATTATTACATATTTGCCCCGGCAGGCGGTGTAAGCACAGGCTGGCAGGTGGTATTGCGCAGTAAAAATATTTATGGACCGTATGAGCGGCGTGTGGTAATGCAGCAAGGCAATACTGCCATCAATGGTCCGCACCAGGGTGCTTGGGTAAATACGATAAATGGAGAAGATTGGTTTTTGCATTTTCAGGATAAAGAGGCCTATGGCCGCGTGGTACACCTGCAACCCATGCAATGGAAAAACGGATGGCCTGTAATTGGCAGCGATGCTGATGGCGATGGCATTGGTGAACCCGTACTTACTTATAAAAAACCATTTGCTGCAGCCACTAAGCAACTAACGCCGGCCACAACTGATGAGTTTAACAGCACTACTTTGTGTTTGCAATGGCAGTGGCAGGCCAACCCACAGGAAACATTTGGCTATACCACTGCTAATGGGTTTTTAAGATTGTTTGCAGCATTAACAGATAGCAATGCCTTGTTATGGAATTACCCGCAATTGCTGACGCAGAAATTTCCGGCACCGGCGTTTACTGCCACGGCAAAATTTAGTTTTTACCCCAAAACTACAGGAGAAAAATTTGGACTGGCCGTGCTGGGATTGGATTATGCAGCCCTTGCTATTGAAAAAAAAGCAGATGGCAATTACCTGCAAATAATCAGTTGTACTGATGCAGAAAAAGCCAAACAGGAAACAGTGCAGGATGGAGAAAAGTTGAACAGTACAGATATTTATTTCCGCGTTAAAGTAACCGGCAATGCACAATATTCTTTTGAATACAGTACCGATGATAAACTGTACACACCCATTGGTAAAACCTATACTGCAAAACCGGGTAAATGGATTGGTGCCACATTGGGTTTGTTTTGCAGCCGGGTACAAAAAATAAACGATGCGGGTTATGTAAACATAGATTGGTTCAGGGTAACTAATTAAATGTATTATGTAACCAGCGGAGGTAACTCCGGTAAAGCATTGTTGCGTCGCACTCTTCAGCTGAAGGGTGCGACGCAACCAAAGTTGAATAAAGCAATACTGCTGGCTATATAAATATTATTATTAACCTTCTAACGATTTGCAATTATGGAAAGACGCTCATTTGTAAAATACACTGCCGCAGCCGGCGCATCGCTGATGCTGCATCCTTTTTCTTCTATTGCCGCTGCATCAGATACAAAAATAAAACTGGCCATGGTGGGCACCGGTGTTCGTGGTACCGGTTTTTGGGGTAAAGAACTGCTGAAGAATTTTCCGGGTAGTGAGTTTACCGGTCTTTGTGATGTTAACCCCGGCCGTGTGGCCTATGCAAAAGAGTATATGAAAGTGGCTTGTCCCACTTTTACCAATGTAGATGAGTTGCTGAAAACGGTGAAAGCAGATTATATTATTGTAACATCGGTAGATAGTACACACGATGAAATAATTGTAAAAGCATTGCATGCAGGGTTTAATGTTATTACAGAAAAACCCATGACCACCGATGAGGATAAGTGTGCTAAAATATTAGCGGCAGAAAAAGCTACCGGTAAAAAAGTGGTGGTGGCATTTAATTACCGCCACAGCGTACATGCCATGCAATTAAAAGAGCTGCTGGCAAAAAACAGGGTAGGTAAAATTACTTCGGTAGATTTTAACTGGTACCTGAATGTGTTTCATGGGGCAGATTATTTCAGGCGCTGGCATGGTAAAGTAGCTAAGGGCGGTTCTTTATGGGTGCATAAAGCCACGCACCATTTTGATTTATTAAACTGGTGGCTGAATAGTGAACCCGTGGAAGTAATGGCTTACGGTTCTTTAGAGCATTATGGAAAAAATCATGCATTTCGCGGAACAAAATGCCGTGGCTGCGAACATAAACCCAACTGTAAATTCTTTTGGGATATTACAGAGAACCAGCACCTGGTTAATTTATATGTTAAGAACGAAGTACACGATGGTTACCTGCGGGATGGCTGTGTATGGAGTAATGATATTGATATATGGGATAAAATGAGTGCACAGATTACTTATGCCAATGGGGTAATTGCCAATTATTCTTTAACCAGCTACTCTCCGTATGAAGGCTGGCAAATAGCTTTTAATGGAATGGATGGACGTGTGGAAACATGGGAAGATATTCCGTATATGCAAAAAACGCAGGATGACCAGGGGAAACGCCATGCTGTTGAAATGAGCAACGCTGATGATGCCATTGCGGGTGAGGTAAGAGAAATTATTGCCATGGATAATTTTGCAAAAAACTTTGAGATATATACCACGCCCAAAATAAAAGGTGGCCATGGCGGCGGCGATATTCGCATGCAACGAAGAATGTTTATAGATACCAACGATAATCCGCACCATGTAATGGCTGGCACCAGAGAAGGGGCTATGAGTATTTTAATTGGTATTGCTGCCCGAAAAAGCATCCAGTTAAAACGCCCGGTTAAAATAAGTGAACTGACAGACCTGGTGCCAATGGCAAACCGGTTTTAGTTTTTAAAATAAGTAGCCTGTTGCCATTGTATATCTTACAAGGGCAACAGGCTTATAAAAATTAATACAATATGAAATTGAAAGTTATTATGCTGAGTATGATAAGCAGTATGACCCTGCTAAATGTTACAGCACAAACCAAACAAGAAACAAAAGTATTGGCTGCCACTGAGCAGCTACGTATGGCTATGGTGGATGGAGATGCTGTGGTATTAGAAAAACTGGCGGCAGAACAATTGAGTTATGGCCACTCTGGCGGCCATATAGATGATAAAAGAGAGTTTGTAGAAAAAATTGCCAGCGGGGCTTCTGATTTTGTATCTATTGATATTTCTGAGCAAACGGTTTTTGTAAGTGGTAACACTGCTATCGTTCGACATATTTTAAATGGAAAAACAAACGATAAAGGAAAGGCTCCCGCAGAAATACATTTAAGAATACTACTGGTATGGCAAAAGCAGGGCAAAGAGTGGAAATTATTAGCCCGGCAGGCTGTAAAAATCTAAGCAGTTGCTGATAGCGTTCCCGGCATCGTTTGCGTAAATAAATGCTTTTTAAACTCATGTAAACGAGTGGGTTTAAGGTAAAATTGTAGAATTATAAACCTTACAGCTTCTGGCTGTGCATCAGATTATTTGTCGTAATGAAAAAGTGTTTCCTTATACCCATATTGGCACTTCTTGTTATAGAAGTGACCGCGCAGTTTTCCACCAAATTACCGGTAATTATTAGTCCTAAGTTTAAGAAAGACACCCTATCAATTGCAAAGCTGGGTGCTGTACCTGATGGACATTTTTTAAACACCCAAATTATTAATGATGCCATAACAGCGCTGCATAAAAAAGGGGGTGGTGTGGTGGCTGTGCCAAAAGGACTTTGGTTAACCGGGCCCATCGTTTTAAAAAGCAATATCAACCTGCATCTGGCCGCTGGTGCAACCTTGTTATTTACCAATGATAAATCTCAATACCCATTAATAGAGGCGAACTGGGAAGGGTTGCAGCAAATGCGCAATCAATCGCCCATATCTGCCACCAACGCTACAAATATTGCTATTACCGGTAACGGAATTATTGATGGTAATGGCGATGTGTGGCGGGCTGTTAAAACTGATAAGTTAACCAGCAGCCAGTGGAAAAAACTGGTAAACAGTGGCGGTGTGGTAAGCGATGATCAGAAAACATGGTATCCCTCTGAGGCATTTATGAAAGCTTCAAAAATGCCGGCCAACCCCGGCGCCATAGCACCCGGCAGAGATGCTGCGTATTATGCAGGCATTAAAGATTTTTTGCGCCCTAATATGGTATTGCTTACCAATTGTAAAATTATTTTACTGGAAGGCGTAACCTTTCAAAACTCACCTGCATGGTGTTTGCATCCATTACTGTGCGAGAATCTAACCGTGAGGAATGTATTTGTTAAAAACCCCTGGTATGCACAAAATGGTGATGGCATAGATGCAGAAAGTTGTAAGAATGTATTGATAGAAAACTCCGTTTTTGATGTGGGCGATGATGCATTGTGTATGAAAAGCGGCCGCGATGCGGAAGGAAGAAAAAGAGGAAGGCCTATTGAAAATGTAATCATCCGTAATTGTACTGTATATGCCTCTCATGGTGGTTTTGTTATTGGCAGCGAAATGAGCGGTGGTGCCCGTAATATTTTTGTAAGCAACTGCACATTTGTGGGGGCCGATATTGGCCTGCGTTTTAAAACCACCCGTGGCCGTGGCGGCGTGGTGGAAAATATCTACATCAAGGATATTTATATGAAAGACATTCCGGGTGAAGCCATTTTGTTTGATATGTATTATATGGCTAAGGATCCGGTGCCATTAGCCGGAGAAAAAAGAGAATTACCTGCGGTAGAATTTAAACCCGTAGATGAAACCACCCCGGTGTTTAAAAATTTTTACATCAGCAATGTGTATTGCAATGGTGCCGAAAAAGGCATTTTTGTAAGAGGCCTGCCCGAAATGCACGTAAAAAATATTGTAATGGAAAACATGGTGCTGCAGGCCAAAAAAGGAATTGATATACAGGAAGCCAGCGGACTGAGTTTTAAAAATATTACTATCATCAGCAAAGAAACCAATCCGGTTATTGATATTGTACAGAGCGATGATCTGGTGTTTGATAATATTCAATACAAAGCAGGAAGCGAGTTGTTGATCAGATTGAGTGGAGACAGAACAAATAAGGTAATTATTAAAAATACAAAGGCAGATAAAGCCAAAGAAAAAATAAAATTAGAATTAGGGGCTGCTGTAAATGCTGTAAACTGGAGCGAATAATTTTTTGTAACGGGCAGCACCGCTCCGGTCAGCGCCGGTTGCGTCGCACCCTTCAGCATCAGAATACGCATCTTTCTAATTTCATCTATCAAACGTTCAATTAAAATACTACTGTTGAAGTGAGTGACACAACACTGTTTAATAGTAGCACAAAAGCTAAGTTCTACATGAAAAAAATTAATACGATTGTTTTGTGTTTAATAAGTGTCGTAGCTATGGCACAACCACTCAGTCAGAAAATGGCTGCCACTGTAATGAATATATGGAAGGATTCTATACCGGTAGGTAGCCAAACCAAATGGAGTTATGATATGGGCGTGGTGCTAAAAGGTTTTGAAGGAGCGTGGATGAACAGTGGCGATGTAAGTTATTTTAATGCCATACAACAGAAGATAGATTTTTTTGTGCAGCCCGATGGAAGCATTAAAGGATATGAGTTGGAAGAATATAATATTGATCATGTAAACAATGGTAAACTGGTGTTATTGTTGTATCGTGTTACCGGCAAAGAAAAATATAAAAAGGCGGCCGATCATTTAAGAAGCCAGTTAAGAACACACCCCAGAACCAATGAAGGTGGATTTTGGCATAAGAAAATTTACACCAACCAGATGTGGCTGGATGGATTGTATATGGGGGCTCCTTTTTATGCAGAGTATGCCATGCTGTTTCATGAAGACAGTGCCTTTAATGATATTGCCAACCAGTTTGTTTGGATGGAACAGCATGCACGTGATGCTAAAACCGGGCTCTTATACCATGCGTGGGATGAAAGTAAACAACAACAATGGGCCAATAAAACAACCGGCACATCGCCACTTTTTTGGTCTCGTGCCATGGGCTGGTATGCCGATGCGCTGGTAGATGCGCTGGATTTTTTTCCGGCACAACACCCCCGGCGCAAAGAACTGATTGCAATTTTAAACAGGTTGGTAAGTGCTGTTGAAAAACAACAAGACCCTGCCACCGGGCTTTGGTATGATATAATGAATTATACCGGCCCCGGTAAAGAAAAAAATTATTTTGAAGCATCAGCCTCTTGTCAGTTTGTTTATGCAGTGGCAAAAGGAGTAAGAAAAGGGTACCTGCCAGCTCCTAAAATTGTCATTGCCAAGAAGGGGTATGCCGGTATAGTAAACAAATTTATAAAAGAAGAAAACGGGCAAACCAACCTGCATGGCACAGTTAAAGTTTCTGGCCTGGGCGGCAAACCTTACCGCGATGGAAGCTTTGCCTATTATATGAGTGAGCCGGTAATTGTAAATGACCCTAAAGGCATTGGTGCTTTTTTATTAGCCAGTACAGAAATGGAGCAATTACCCACACAGGCTGCAGGTAAGGGCAAAACTATTTTATTAGACCGTTATTTTAATAGTGAGTTACGTAAAGATGCCATTGGTACTTTAGGTTATTGGCACTACGTATGGGAAGAGCGTTCTCACCCCGGGTTTTATACATTGGGTACCATCTTTGAAAGATATGGTGCAAAGCTGGCTTCATTGGATGGGGCACCAACCGCAGCTACTTTAAAAAATGCGGCAGTATATATTATTGTAGATGCAGACCATGCCAAAGACAACCCCAAGCCCAATTACATGAATGATGCTGCGGTAAAAGCCATTAGCGATTGGGTGAAAGCCGGCGGTGTTTTATTGGTAATGGCTAACGACAGTGCTAACTGCGATCTTACCTATTTGAATAAATTGATGGCAGCTTTTGGCATGAGTTATACCAATAAGAGTTTGAATATGGTGAAGAACGATTTTTTTGAAACCGGCGTAGTGGTGCCCAATACCGGCAACGGCGTGTTTGTGCAACCAAAGAAAATGTTTTTAAAAGAACTGAGCCCACTAACAGTGCAAGCACCTGCAAAGAGTTTAATAACAAAAGACGGAGATATTATTATAGCTACGGCAAAATATGGCAAGGGCAATGTGCTGGCAGTGGGAGACCCCTGGTTATATAACGAATACGTAGATGGCCGTAAACTGCCTGCGGAGTATGAAAATTATAAAGCTGCAGAAGATCTTGTACAATGGCTATTAAAGCAATCAAAAGTAGCAGGTAAATAATATGAAGCATACTGTATTATTAGTAGTTACATTTTTTTTGCTGGCTTCTGCTGCAATGGCTGACGATAAATTGGTGGTGGCAAAAGATGGCAGCGGCCAGTTTACCAGCATACAGGCAGCCGTTAACAGCTTAGATAGTTTAGCAAAAGCACCAAGAGTTATTTACATAAAGAAAGGGTTGTATGAAGAAAAATTGTTTGTAAGAAAAAGCAACATAGTGTTTGAAGGAGAAGACAGGGCCGGCGTAATTATTACCCAATCAATAGCAAGAGATGAGTGGCGCTGTTTGCATAACGATGATTGGGGCGTGGCTACTTTAAACATTGATGCCAACGATATTACACTGCAAAACCTGACAGTAATTAACAGCTTTGGTTTTGACTGGAAGGCCGATAAAAATATAGACTGTATAAAAGATACGCTCAACAAAACAAAGCTAATTGGCAGAAGCAGTCATCAGATGGCGGTAAGAACGATGAATGCTACACGGTTGAAAGCAGTGAATTGCCATTTTAAAGCATATGGTGGAGATACGGTAAGTCCGTGGAATGTGGAGGCTGGTTTATTTTATTTTAAAGATTGTGTTATAGAGGGTGGCGTTGATTTTTATTGCCCCCGTGGATGGGCATGGGCAGAGAATTGTGAGTTTATTACACATACAGGTACGGCAGCCATCTGGCACGATGGATCGAAGTACGAAGATTCTAAAACAGTATTGGTGAATTGCCGCTTTAAAGGGTATGAGGGTTTTTTATTGGGCCGCTACCACCGCGATGCACAGTTTTATTTAATTAATTGCTGGTTTGCAAAAGCTATGAAGGATGCACCTATTTACAAAGTGCCAACCAGCAATACAATACGGTGGGGGCATAGAGTGTATTATTATGGTTGCAGCAGGGAAGGTGGAAATGATTTTGCCTGGTATAAAAATAATTTACCGGCTGGTATTGCAGCAACAGCTATAACACCTGCATGGGTGTTTGGCCAGCGCTGGAGTCCGGCTGAATAATGATTTGCCGCTGAAGAGTGCCCCGAAAGCACGGCGCAAAACCGCTCGGGGTTTGCAACGAGCAATGGTGTTGCTGCTTGCATACAGCTGGTTACATAAATGAAAAAAATATAGAATGCAGTTATCAAAAAAAACAGTGCCGCAGTTAAATGCTACGGAGGCCCTGTTTCAATTACCAGAAAAAGTGTTACAGTTTGGCACGGGTGTGCTGTTGCGTGCATTGCCCGATTATTTTATTGACAAGGCCAATAAACAAGGTATTTTTAATGGCCGTGTGGTGGTGGTAAAATCTACCGATAGCGGCGGTGCCGATGCATTTGCTGCACAGGATAATTTGTATACGGTTTGCGTACGTGGTATTGAAAATGGTAAAAATGTAAGTGAGGATATTGTAAACGCTGCTATCAGCCGGGTACTGAGTGCTAAAACAAACTGGAATGAAATTTTAGATTGTGCGCATAGTAAAGAGATGCAGTTGATTATTTCTAACACCACTGAAGTGGGCATACAACTGGTGCAGGATGATATTGGTGATGAACCGCCGGTTTCTTTTCCGGGTAAGCTGCTGGCATTTTTATACGAGCGATTTAAAGTGTTTGAAGGCGCACCTGAAAGCGGAATGGTAATTGTGCCTACCGAATTAATTACAGACAATGGCACCAAACTGGAAAGTATAGTGCTGGAACTGGCGCATCGCAATGGTTTGGATTTTAAATTTATTGAGTGGCTCGAAAACCACAATACCTTTTGTAATTCATTGGTAGATCGTATTGTGCCGGGTAAACCGGGTAAAGAAGAGCTGGCTGCACTGGAAAACACGCTGGGTTATAACGATGAACTGCTTACTATGAGTGAAGTGTTCAGGCTGTGGGCTATTGAAGGCGATGAAAAAGTAAAAAAAATACTGAGCTTTGCAGCAGCAGATGCGGGTGTGGTGATTGCAGATGACATTACACAGTTTAAAGAATTAAAATTGCGGTTGCTGAATGGTACCCACACATTTAATTGCGGACTGGCATTTTTAGCAGGCTTTGATATTACCCGTGAATCGGTAACAGACGATGTGTATGCTGTTTTTGCAAAGCAACTGATGCAGCAGGAAATAGCACCTGCAATTCCGTTTGCCATAGATGCGGCCGTTAAAAAAGATTTTGCAGATAAAGTGTTTGACCGGTTTTGCAACCCGGCCATTAATCATCAATGGATCAGCATTACCATGCAGTACACTTCTAAAATGAAAATGCGTAATGTGCCTTTACTGCAGCAATATTATAGTGTAACCGGCAAAACACCGCTGCTGATGGCAACCGGTTTTGCAGCCTACCTGTTATTTATGAAAGCGGTTAAAGAAGAAAACGGAAAGTATTTTGGCTTGCTGAATGATAAGTATTACGAAATTAAAGACGATGCTGCCGCTTTATATTATAACGCATGGCAGCAAAACAATCCGGAGCAATTGGTACAGGTAATATTAAGTAATGAAACCCTGTGGGAAACAAACCTAGCACAACTACCCGGTTTTGCCGTAACGGTTACAGAACAATTGCATCAATTAATTGAAAACGGCGCAATGGCCGTTGTGGAAGCATTAGTTAATAAAAACGAATTGGTTTAAAAATGAAACACCAGGTTTTAAAAGTACATAAGAACGATAATGTGTTGGTGGCCTTAACCAACCTTAAAAAAGGCAGCACTATTTCTTTTGAAGGTGCAGACTATGTGTTGCAGGATGATATTGATGCCAAGCATAAATTTTTTACGCAGGATATGAATGCCGGCGACGCAGTTATAATGTATGGTGTGCTGGTGGGTAAAGCACAATCGTTTATACCGCAAGGCGGTTTAATGAATACCACTAATACGAAACATGCCGCAGCGCCGTATACATACCGGGTTACTGATTATAAATGGCAGGCGCCGGATGTAAGTAGTTTTGCCAATAAAACTTTTAATGGTTACCACCGGACCGATGGCCGGGTGGGTACTGCCAATTACTGGCTGTTTGTGCCCATGGTGTTTTGTGAAAACCGCAACCTGGATGTGATACGTGAAGCCATGCACAATACCCTTGGTTATGCAGTGGCAGATAAATACAAAAAATACACACAAGATCTTGTAACTGCTTTTGTGCAGGGCGAAACCCTCAGCAATGTTTCTTTTGCACCGGTGGCGGCGCAGCAGGCCCGCATTTTTAAAAATGTGGATGGTATAAAATTTTTAAACCACCAGGGTGGATGCGGGGGTACCCGGCAGGATGCAGCCATATTGAGTAAATTATTAGCCGCTTATGCAGATCATCCCAATGTGGCGGGTGTTACCGTGTTAAGTTTGGGTTGTCAAAACTTACAGGTAAAAGATTTTACAACCGATTTAAAAGAACGCAATCCATCTTTTGATAAGCCGCTGTTTATTTTTGAACAGCAACAATCCAAGAGCGAAGAACAATTAGTTGCAGAAGCCATACAAAAAACTTTTGAAGGTTTGGTGGAAGTGAATAAACAGGAACGCAAGCCTGCCGGGTTAGATAAGCTTTGTATAGGTGTTAAATGCGGTGGCAGCGATGGTTTCAGTGGTATTTCTGCAAACCCTGCTGTGGGGTATGCGGCCGATTTGGTGGTGGCGCTGGGCGGTAAAATATTGTTGGCCGAGTTTCCGGAGCTCTGCGGTGCAGAACAGGAACTGATTGACCGCACCAAAGATGAAGCCGCTGCCAAAAAATTTATTCAGTTAATGGGGGCGTATAGTGCAGCAGCAGAAAAAGTAGGTTCTGGTTTTCATATGAACCCCTCTCCCGGTAATATTAAAGATGGGTTGATTACAGATGCCATTAAAAGTATGGGGGCTGCCAAAAAGGGAGGCACATCACCGGTAGAAGATGTGCTGGATTATACTGAGCCGGCTGTTAAGCCCGGTTTAAGTTTGGTGTGCACACCGGGTAACGATGTGGAAGCAACTACTGGTAAAGCAGCCAGCGGTGCCACGCTTATTTTATTTACCACAGGGCTGGGTACGCCAACTGGCAACCCGGTTTGTCCTACCATAAAAGTAAGTACTAATACTAATTTAACCCGCCGCATGAGTGATATTATAGATATTGATTGCGGCCCCGTGGTGGAAGGAGAAAAAACCATTGAGCAAATGGGCGAAGCCATTTTAGACTATTGCATTAAAGCCGCCAGCGGAGAAGTTATACCCAAAGCAGTATTATTAAACCAGGATGATTTCATCCCCTGGAAGCGGGGAGTAAGTTTGTAACCGGCAGTACCGCTCCGGTTAAGCATTGTTGCGTCGCACACTTGTACTGAAGAATAGGTATAAGCAAAAAAGTGTAAGGTAAAAGCATAAGACTTTATACCTTACGCCCTATGCCTTTTACCATTGTTGAAGTGTGCGACGCAACGATGATGCTATAAAAAACAAATGCTGGTAACCCCCTTAATTATTTATTGGCAGAAGATTGCCGGATGAATAGCTCTGAAGCTATAACGATGGTTTCGTTTTGCAAGGCTGCTTTTTTCTTATCAAGATGTTTAAAGAGAATGGTGGCTGCTTTTTCACCCATTTTAAATGCGGGTTGTGTAATGGTAGTGAGTGGCGGGTTCAATATCAATGATGTTTGTAAATTGGTAAAGCTTACCAGTTTTACAGCTGCGGGTATGGAAAGGCCAAGGTCTTTACAGGCAAGATAAACTACCGGAGTTAATTTTTCTACAGAAGCAATAATGCCATCGGGCCGGTTTTTACCGGTTAGTAATTTTTTTACCAGTTCAATATTATTATCAAAATGTTTATCGCAGGCCACTACACCAGAATGTGTAAGCTTGTTTTCTTCAATGGCTTTGTTAAAACCATTTACCCTGTTTTTACTGATGGAAAGAGTGGGGGAGATGCAGAGATATACAATTTTTTTACAGCCCTGATTTATTAAATGCGTGGTGGCAAGATAACTGCTTTCAAAATCGTTGGTTACAATTTTAGTAGTGGGTACATCATCGCATTCGCGGTCAAAAAATACCACGGGCATTCCTTCATCTATCACTTTTTTAATATGGGTGCCGCTGGTGGTTTCTTCAGAAACAGAAATAAGCAGGCCATCCACACGGCCGCTTTTAAACTCACTTAAAATAGCTTCTTCTCTGGTTACACTTTCATGGGTAAGATAAATGAGAACATGGTAGCCTTTATCTTTGGCAACAGACTCTATGCCATTAATAGCTAAAGAAAAAAAACTATCAGCTACTTCTGGCAGCACCACTGCAATGGTTTTGCTTTTTCTTTTTCGCAGGCTGCTGGCATAGGGGTTGGGTTGATAGTTGAGTTGGTTGGCCAGTTCTCTTACCTTCTTTTTTGTGGCTTCTCCAATTTCATGACTGTCTTGCAACGCACGGGATACCGTTGCCGGAGAAAGGCCCAATGCCCTGGCAATATCTTTAATAGTTGTGTTAGCCATGTATTAAATACATATTAAGAGCCTGTTATTTTATCGCGGTAAAAATAAGTAATTACGTAAACGGTTACGTAAATAAAGTAACGCAGTGAAGCATTTAGTATAAAAAAAAATTGTCTCTTTAATTAGCGAATGCTGTAATTAAAACCAACGAATTGCCACTATGGGATTGTTTTGCTACATGGGTAAGGCACCCTGCCCTGCCATTGATAGTACTATGCAAATAGCCTCTTTTTGCAATGCAGATTTTACTTACACTGTTTTAATCAACTTAAAAAATAGTTTATGAGCTCAAACAGCTTTGAAGCAGTGCCCCTGCAAAACCTGGATGAATGGGAAGATGATTTGTTGCGCCGCTACCCCGATCCGGAAAAGATTGCAACCGCAAAGGATACGGAAGCTTACCGCAATTATGAAGAACCTGCCCGTGATACGGTGAAAGAGTTTTACCGCTTAAACCATAAATATCAGACACACGAGTTTGTTATGGCAAAGCGCCAGGAGTTTTTAAAGTTTGATAAAAAGGAAATGACAGTGTGGGATGCATTTGATTTTTTGAACCAGTTGGTAGACGACTCTGACCCCGATACGGATTTAGACCAATTGCAACATTTACTGCAAACCTCTGAAGCCATCCGCCGCGATGGCCACCCCGATTGGATGGTACTAACCGGCCTGATGCATGATATGGGAAAGGTATTGTGTTTGTTTGGCGAGGCGCAATGGGCGGTTGTGGGCGATACCTTTCCGGTGGGTTGTGCTTACTCCGATAAAATTGTATACGCAGATTTTTTTAAAGACAATCCGGATTTTAATGATGAACGCTACAACACCCGGTTGGGAGTGTATACAGAAGGCTGCGGTTTAAGAAATGTAAACATGTCGTGGGGGCATGATGAATATGTGTACCAGATGCTGAAAGACAGCTTACCAGAACCGGCGCAATACATGCTGCGTTACCACTCATTTTATTCGTGGCACCGTGAAGGAGCGTATGAATATTTGCTGGATGACCATGACCGGGAAATGCTGAAATGGGTAAAGCTGTTTAACCCTTACGATCTCTACTCAAAAAGCCCAGAACCGCCAGACTGGAAAAAACTAAGACCTTATTACGAAGAGCTGGTGGGCAAATACTTACCCAAGACTTTAAAGTTTTAACCGGCCATCTAATTTGAAACCAAAACAACAACATTGAAGCATATGAGACTATTATTTTATTACCAATGCAGGAGAGCAGCCAAAACACTTTTATTGTTAGTGTTTGCAATGGCAATTGCTCCCTCTTTCATTTTTGCACAAACCGATGGTGCAGTAAAAGGAAAAGTAACAGATGATAAAGGTCAGCCTTTGGCAGGTATTACTGTTGGCGTTAAAGGCACCAAACGTCGTGCCGCCACAACACCAGATGGAAGTTTTACAATAACTGCCAAGCAGGGCGATGTATTAGTGTTTAGCGCTGTAAACATGGAAGAAAAACAAGTTATGGTTGGCAGCCAATCTTTTTATGAAGTAGCTATGGCTGTTAATACCACAACCATGAGTGATGTGGTGGTGGTGGGTTACGGACGTAATACCAAACGTAATCTTTCCAGTGCCATCAGTTCTATTAAACCAGAAGATTTAAACCGCGGTGCTATTGGCGATGTGGGTCAGTTGTTGCAAGGTAAGGTTGCCGGGTTAAACGTTACTGCCAGCGGAGACCCCAATCGTCCGGCGGCTGTTATTTTGCGGGGTGCATCTACTGTAAACAGTCCGCAGGGGCCATTTTATGTAATTGATGGAATACCCGGTGCAGACATCAATGCCGTTGCCCCGGATGATATAGCCTCTATGGACATTTTAAAAGATGCATCTGCAACTGCTATTTATGGTAACAGGGCTTCTAATGGGGTGATTATGGTAACCACCAAAAAAGGTAAAAGCGGAAAGGTACAGTCTGCTTATAATGGTTATGTAGGTTTTGAGAATGTTAGCAGCAATTTAGATTTAATGGATGCTGCCCAGTTAAGGGCTTATTCGCAAAAAAATAATTTTACCCCCAACGCAAATGATGATAAAGGAGCAAATACTGATTGGATGAAAGCGATACAGAAACAATCTGCTGTATCGCACAACCACAATATTTCTTTTAGCGGGGGTACAGATAAAAGTACATACAGCGCCAGTTTGAACTATCTTAAAAAAGACGGTATCATTCTGCAAAGTTCTTTAGAAAGGGTTATTGGAAGAATAAGTGTGGAGCACCATGCTTTAAACGACCGGCTGACTTTAGGGTTAAACCTGATGAGCAGTAACAGTAAAGCATCTAATGTGCCTTTGCAGAATATGGTGTTTCAGCAAGCTGTAAAGTTCAATCCAATGTCGCCGGTTTATAATAGTAATGGCAGTTATTTTGAAAACTTTAATAACCCTGGCTATTTTAACCCGGTATCTATTATTAAGAATGCAGTTGATGATACCAAGTACGGATCATTACAAGGCAATTTTACTGTAGAAGCTAAGTTGCCATTTAACCTTACGTATAATGTAAACATGGCCTACCAACGCGGCACCTGGCTGCATGGAGAATATTACAACAGCTATTACTCTCAAAACTATAGCACCGGAAGTTTTTATACCAACGGTGACCCCGGCGGGGGCCGAAGCCTGCGTAATTTTTATTCCAATGGTCTTGCTTACAGAGGGTACTACCAAAGCAGTTCTAAAACTTTAGAATCTTTTTTAACCTGGGCTAAAAAACTAGGCGTTCATAATATTAAAGCCGTTTTAGGATATAGCTGGCAAAAAAATACCAACAATGAAGGGCTGCAAACCAGCCAGACTAATTTTGTAAACGATTACACCGGTTATAATAATTTAGGATTGGGTAACTATCAAACCGTAAATGGCTTTGCCGTAGATTATGGGGGTGCTGTTTATGAAGAAACAAATTTTATTTCAGATTTTTTCCGATTAAACTACGATTATAAAGGTAAAATACTGGTACAGGCTTCTGTAAGAAGAGATGGTAGTTCTGTATTTGGTAAAAACAAAGAGTGGGGTTATTTTCCTGCAGCCAGTGTGGCATGGCGCATTTCTGAAGAAGAATTTATAAGGAATCTTTCTTTCATCAGCGATTTAAAGTTAAGAGTAAGCTATGGCGAAACCGGAAATGCATTTGGCTTAGGTGCATACAATTCCCAACGGCTGTACAGCAAATCGGGCACATACTATAATAATGGCGTTTTTGCTGCTTCGTTCAGGTCGTCACAGGGTTCTAACCCCGATTTACAATGGGAAGTTACCGCTACAAAAAACCTGGGTATTGATTATGGATTCCTGAAAGGAAAAATTACCGGTTCAATAGACCTGTATGAGAAAACCACCACCAATATGGTGTTTCCTTACTCTGTTGCACAATCCATAGACCCAAGCGGATTTTTATGGCTGAATGTGGGTAAGATAAGAAACCGTGGCGTTGAGTTGAGTGTAAATGTAAACGCAGTCAATCAAAAAGATTTCAGCTGGAGTACTGGGTTTAATGTGGCTACCAATAAAAACGTTATTCTTGATTTAAAAGGTCCTGAGCAGTATGGTGTAAATGCTGATTCTACTTACTATACTCAGATAGATGGACCCGGTACAACCGGCAGCCGCCTGCAAATATTAGCAGTAGGAGGTCCTTTGGGTCAGTTTTATTCTTTTCAATATGCGGGTAAAGATGCTTCAGGCAATTCTTTATTCTTAAAGAAAGACAAAACGCAAACAACCAATCCTTCTAATATTTCAGATTATCATTCGTTGGGCAGCCCGCATGCTAAACTGTTATTTGGCTGGAGTAATAATTTCCGGTATAAAAATTTCGACCTTAACTTCTTTGTAAGAGGCGTACTTGGAAATAAAATTTTCAATGCAACCCGTGCCGATCTTTCTTATGTAATAACAGCAGGGCAAACCAATATCAGCCCCTATGCGGCAGATGATAAAAGAACCGATGCAAGAAATAACAATTTTTCATCCCGTTATGTAGAAGATGGTTCTTACCTGCGTTTTGACAATGCTACTTTAGGTTATCGTTTCAATATAAAAAATGAATACATCAGTATGCTACGGCTTTATGCTACTGTAAACAACCTGTTTGTAATTACAAAGTATAAAGGTATCGACCCGGAAATTAACCAGGGCGGTGCTTCTTTAGGTGTAGACTACAATAGTTTCTATCCTAAAACACGTACTATTCTTTTAGGTGTATCAGTTGGTTTTTAACGATTAAAAAACATTTTATGAAGAAGATTTTGAAACAATTTCTGATAGTGATAGCGGCAGGCATATTTTTTAACTCCTGCCATAAAATTCAGGTAACACCCAATTCTTTATATACAGAAAATGTGTTTCCTAAAACAGATGCCGAATTTCAATCTGTAATGGGTACTATTTATACCAGTTTCCGCGGACATTATTCTCTGGGTTACTGGTTTGCACAAGAACTCAGTTCAGATGAATCTATTTTGCCCGTATACGGTGGTAACTGGTTTGATGGGCAAGGGTATATTCACCTGCACCGCCACGAGTGGAACAAAGACCATGGCTGGATAACCACCGTGTGGAATGATGCTAATTCTATAGTGGGCCTCTGCAACCAAACCATGTATATTTTTAGAAATGCCCCGGAAGGCGATTCAAAAAATACAGCAATAGCAGAGTTAAAAACATTAAGAGCATTTGCCTATTGGGAGCTGATGGATATGTTTGGCAACGTGCCTTTAGATACTCTTTATCCTAGCCCAGGCGTACAGGCAAAAGCCACAAGAGCGCAGGTGTTTAGCTTTGTTGAGTCTGAATTAAAAGCGGCTATTCCGTATTTAAAAACTGCAACCGGCAGCAGCACGTATGGCAAAGTAACCAAATGGATGGCGCATGCACTGCAGGCAAAATTATACTTAAATGCAGAAGTGTATGCGGGCACGCCTAAATACAACGAGTGTATTGCGGCTTGCGATGCTATTATCAGCTCAGGTAGTTTTGCAATTGAAGGCAGAAGTACGTATCTCAACCAGTTTTATCCAACAAACGGGCCTTCATTTAAAGAATTTATTTTTGCCATTCCATACGATCCTTCAACCAGCAATGGTTATTTATTTCATGGCCGTTACGATCTTAACCGTAACCTGGGTATTAAGTATCGCTATTCTGGCAGTACACCGGGCAGCTATTCGTTCAACCAAATCATTTTAAATGCAACTTCCGGTAATGGATTGATTAACGCAAGACCCAGCGGACCCCGTGCCACACTATCCAGTTTTTACAATAGTTATTTTACCGCCGATGCTAATGATATAAGAAATAACCAATGGCTGGTGGGCAATCAATTTTGGCCCGATGGCAGTCCCATCATGGTGCGTACCACTAAAAAAGGATACAACCAGTTTTATACCGGTGCAGATGGTGGCGATGCGTTTACATATCAGTTGTATATTGATTCTGTCATTACAGCACGCCTCAACCCGGTTACTATGGATTTGGGGAATGATGAAATTGCATGGAATATGGGTATCAGAAATATTAAGTTCTACCCCGATGCCAATTCATCCAGCCGCAACCAAAGCAACGATGCACCTATTTTCCGTTATTCAGATATTCTTTTAATGAAGGCAGAAGCTATTTTACGTGGTGGTACTGCAACCAGCGGCCATACAGCACTGTCGTTGGTAAATATGGTTCGCAGTAACCGCAGTACTTCTGCTGCATGGTCTGCTGTAACGCTGGACGATTTATATGCAGAACGTGCCAGAGAATTTAGCTGGGAGTGCTGGCGCAGAAACGATATGATTCGTTTTGGTAAGTATGAAACTATTTATGGTTTCAAAACCAATACAGATACATATCGCCGCATTTTTCCAATACCCACCGCAGCAATGAATACAAATCCTAAACTGGTACAAAATCCGGGGTATTAAGTTTTTTTTTCATTAAGCAGTAGTAACGGTGCCCGGGGCGCAAGTCCCGGGCTTTTTTAAATACATTTTTTTTTTGATACCGGCAGAAGTATTTCATAGCATCAGCCGTTGCGTCGCACACTTTAACGGAAGAATAGCTATAAACAAAAAGGCATAAGGCCGTAAACCCTATGGCCAATACCTTAAACCATAGCTGACATGTGCGACGCAACGATGCTTAACCAGGGTACTAAAGCTGGTACCATAAAATATATAACAGCAACGTATAATTTTTTGCTATGAATGGCCTTAAGGTTGTGTTAGTGACTATGCTTTTCTCAATTACAACAACCGCTGCGGTTGCACAGGTTTTGGTGAAAACACCTCAACCTGCTGCGCCTGCAGATACGTTGTATTATAATGCAAAAGCCCTGCGTTTTTTGGCAATGGGAGATTGGGGCCGCAACGGGGCCGACCATCAAAAAGAAGTAGCGCAGCAAATGGCTAAAACAGCCAATGTTTTTTATCCGCATTTTATTACGGCAACCGGAGATAATTTTTACCCCAGCGGCGTGGTTAGCGAGTGGGATCCGTTATGGAAATATTCTTTTGAAGATATTTATACCGACTTTCGCCTGCAGTGGGATTGGTACCCGGTGTTAGGCAATCATGATTATAAAACCAATCCGGATGCGCAGGTAAAATATTCTTCCATCAGCAGAAGATGGCGTATGCCGGCACGCTACTATTCAAAACTGTTTGCCATACCGGGCGATACAGGCAGTAAAGTATTACTGCTTTTTTTAGATACCAATCCTTTCATACCGGAGTATTATAAAAATGAAGAGTATGGGCCTAATGTAAAAGCAGCAGATTCTGCTTTGCAAAAAAAGTGGATAGCTGCACAATTAGCGCAAGCGGGTGAACATGTAAAATGGAAGATTGTAGTGGCACATCACCCCATGTACAGCGGCGGCGACCGGGAGCATGGTTATGATACCCGTGCCGTTCGGGCATCATTAGAACCTTTACTTACAGCGGCGCAGGCAGATTTATATATTGCGGGGCATGAGCACAGTTTGCAACATATTTATAATGGTGGTAAACTGCATCATTTTATCAGTGGGGCAGCTTCTGAAAAAACAAAAGCAACATTCATTAAGGGCAGCCTGATGGCTGCTTCAGAATACGGGTTCATGAATTTTTCAATTACGGCAAAACAGGTGGTGGTGCAGGTAATTGATTATACAGGAAAAATAATTTATACCACCGTTATTAATAAATGACCAGTTCGCAACCATATCAAACCAATAAACAAGCACGCCTGTTTTCTTTAGATGCGTTGCGTGGGTTTGATATGTTTTGGATTGTGTGTGGCGAGGGTATTTTTCATGGTATAGCACAAGCCATCAAAGCAAAATATGGTTTACTGCAGGATGCGGTAAGCTGGCAAATAACAATTACTTCAGATCTTTCCTTTTTAGAAAAATGCTTTGTTACTATAAGCAACCAGCTGCACCACGCTGTATGGAACGGGTTTACTTTTTATGATCTGATATTTCCGCTGTTTATTTTTATAGCGGGTATTAGTGTGCCATATTCTTACGGGCGGCAATTAGAAAAAGCCGGTGGTAACACGGCCCTTGCCAGAAAAAAAATGTTGCAAAGCCTTTTACGAAGAACCATCCTGTTAATTCTTTTAGGCATTATTGTAAACGGCGGTTTACAATTGAAAGGGTATGAGCAAACGCGTTTTGCCAGTGTGCTGGGCCGTATTGCATTAAGCGGTTTTTTAGCATCGCTGCTGTTTCTATACCAATCGCACCGGGTACAAATTATTTGGTTATTATCATTACTGGTGGGTTATTGGCTTATACTGATAACAGTGCCGGTGCCGGGTTTTGGTGCTGGTGTTTTAACCCCTGAAGGAAATGTAGCAGCCTATATAGACCGGTTATTATTACCCGGCAAATTACACCGCGGCGTGTATGACCCCGAAGGATTGCTTTCAACCCTGCCAGCAGTTGGTACTGCATTGCTGGGCATACTAACCGGAACCTATTTAAAAAACACTACACAAACAGCAATTAAAACGGTGTCAAAATTATTAATGGCGGCCTGTGTTTTAATAGCGGCAGGTTGTGTATGGGCACTGGTGTTTCCGTTAAATAAAAATTTATGGAGCAGCTCTTTTGTATTGCTTACCGGTGGTTTAAGCTTGTTATTATTTATATTGTTTTATTGGCTGGCAGATATTAAAGGTTATCGCATTTGGTGCCGGCCTTTTGTTTGGATGGGTGTAAATGCCATACTGATATACATGGCAGCACATGGTTTGGTGGACTTTGAATACAGCTCCCGTTTTTTGTTTGGCGGAATTTTTAAACTGTTTCCGGATACGTGGAATGCAACATTGGTATGGTGTGGTGTTGCGTTATTACAGTTTTCTGTGCTGTACTATTTAAATAAAAAAAAGATTTACTTAAAAGTATAAGATGTGGTGATATGGATGAATAAGCAGAAAAACTAAACCCATTATGCATTCTTTAGAGAGAGCCGACTACATTGTTTTCTTTATTTATTTTATTGCCATTGCAGCGTATGGCTATTATGTATATAAGCGGAAGCAAAAGGCAACGATGGACACCAAAGATTTCTTTCTGGCAGAGGGAACATTAACCTGGTGGGCCATTGGTGCTTCATTAATCGCATCCAATATATCAGCAGAACATTTTATTGGCATGAGTGGCTCTGGCTTTGCTTTAGGGCTGGCCATATCTTCATACGAATGGATGTCTGCAGCTACGTTGGTGCTGGTGGCAATTTTTATTTTACCGCAGTACCTTAAAAATAAAATTTATACCATGCCGCAGTTTTTAGCGGCACGGTATAGTGATAAGGTTAGTACTGTGATGGCGGTGTTCTGGTTATTGGTTTACGTGTTTGTAAATCTTACTTCTATTATATACATGGGTGCTTTGGCTATTTCATCGGTAAGTAATATAAGCTTTGAATGGAGTATTGCTTTTTTAACAGTATTTGCTTTGTTTGTAACCCTTGGCGGCATGAAAGTGATTGGCTACACCGATGTGGTGCAGGTGGTAGTATTAATAATTGGTGGATTGATTACCACTTATCTGGCTTTAAGCCTGCTGGCAGATGAGTTTGGCTATAATGGAAATATTTTTAAAGCATTAGGAGTATTGCGTAAAGAAGCACCTTCTCATTTTCATATGATTTTTGCGAAAGGCCATAAGTACTATCCAGAGTTGCCGGGTATGTCTGTATTGATTGGTGGCATGCTGATAAATAATCTGGCTTATTGGGGCTGCAATCAATACATTGTTCAACGGGCATTGGGAGCAGATTTGCCAACAGCCCGTAAAGGAATTTTATTTGCTGCTTTTTTAAAGCTATTAATACCAGTTATTGCAGTATTGCCCGGCATTACCATGTATGTTTTGCATCAGAAAGGATTGTTTCAGCAGGAAATGATGGCTGATGGGCTGTTAAAGCCAGATCATGCATATCCGGTATTAATGAATTTATTACCCGCAGGCTTAAAGGGAATTGCTTTTGCCGCTCTAACTGCAGCTGTTGTAGCGTCCCTGGCTGGTAAGGCCAACAGTATATCCACCATTTTCTCTCTGGATATTTATAAAAAGTATTTTGATAAAGAAGCTTCTGAAAAAAAAGTGGTTCAAACTGGACGGGTAGCCGTATTGGTTTCAATGGCATTGGCAGCACTGGTGGCACCTGCTTTAAAAAGCCTGGACCAGGCCTATCAGTTTATACAAGAATATGTTGGTTTCATTTCACCTGGAGTGCTGGCTATATTTTTACTGGGTATGTTTTGGAAAAGAACCACTGCCACCGCGGCATTAACCGGGGCTGTTATTACCATACCCGTTTCGGTAGTATTAAAATATTTACCGTTGTGGACGAATGGAAAATTTCCTGATTATCCTTTTCTGGACCGGATGACTATTACATTTTTTGTGGTGTGTTTGGTTTTAATAACAATCAGTTGGGTACACCCAGATGCCTCAAACAAGCACAAAGAAATGAAAGTAGATAAGGCCTTATTTAAAACAAGTCCTGGCTTTATAATAGGGTCTCTTATTATTTGTGGTATACTTGCTGCATTGTATACCGTATTCTGGTAATAAAAATTATGAAAAAAATTAACCGAACCAGTTTTTTAAAATGGAGTAGTGGTGCGGCCTTATTGCCGGTTGCCGCTTCTTTGTTTAATAATGCGTCGCAAGCCATGCAATACTTCTCGGATGAGGATTGGGCAATGTTACAACGCTTGAATGCTTCCAATGATAAACAGGTTGCTGTTTTATTAAATACAGTAAATAGCGGGGCACTTACTTTCAGCCGGAAAATTGCTTACGATTTTGCTGCATTATCTGCGGCTTTTTGTTCTGAAGGATCGCAGTATCACCACGATGAGCGACTGGTGGAAAAGATGCTGATATTGGTGCAGTTTTTAGCCGCTGCGCAGGCTGCTGATGGAACTGTAAATGTTGGAAACCTGGAATCTCCGCCGGATACGGCTTTTTTAGTAGAGATATTGGGTGCTGCGGCAGCTATTTTACACGAGCATGCAATGCCGGTTTTAAATAATGTATCCCTGCAATTAAAACAGGTTTTATTAAAAGCAGGTAATGCATTAGCTACGGGTGGGGTGCATACCCCCAACCATCGCTGGGTTATTTGTGCTGCGTTGGCACAGTTGCATGCTATTTACCCCAATAAAAAATATACCGATAGAATTGAAGATTGGCTTGGTGAGGGAGTGTTTAATGATAAAGAAGGTTATTACCCCGAACGAAGCGGTACATACTCTGCCGTGGAAAATGCTTGTATGATTGCAATGGCAAGATTTTTAAAAAAGCCTGCATTACTGAACCATGTGCGTAAGAATCTGAACTTGTTTTATTATCATATAGAACCGGATGGAGAGCTGGTAAGTATGGACTCCCGCAGGCAGGACCAGTATGTACCCCGGAATAGCAATATATTTTACCTGCAATACCGTTACATGGCGCTGCACGATAATAATGCGCTGTTTGCAGCGATAACGAAACAAATGGAAACGCAAAATGATTTTGAAGAAGCGGTACTGGCAAAATCATTATTTTCTTTTTTAGAAAACAAATTGCTGCAAAAAAAATTACCTGCTGTGGTTATCCTGCCCGATTATGAAAAACTGATTACGACCTCGCATCTGTTGCGTATTAAAAGGGGGGCAACTACAATTTCGTTATTTGGCGGTGTTGATTGGCCACTGGTGATTGCTTCTGGCCGCTCCTGCAGCCCTAACTTTTTTACCTACCGCAAGGGAGCTGCTGCTTTAAAATACATGCGCCTTTCTGCTGCCTTTTTTAGTATGGGCTATTTTTACAGTGAGGGAATAAAGAAAACAGCCAGTGGTTACCAATTGTACAAAAAAATTTCGGTGCCT
>JANRMC010000095.1:0-2164 GCA_033761915.1 Flavihumibacter sp. | reverse complement strand
TGTTCGGTGGTATGTTTACAAATATCCACCAGAGTTTCAATCACCCATTCAAAAGTATTCACCTCATCGTTCCAAACAATGAGTTGGCAGGGGTCTTCATGAAGGGTTTCTACCAATACGTCATCGTCCAGTTGGGTATCCGTCTGTTCCAGATAAGAATGCATGAGGTTGCTGTTTCAACAAAAATAGAGAAAATGATGTCAAAATACCAAGCCTTGCAACAAATGAAGTCTTAATATTGTCTTTCAGTTAATTGGCCAAATACGGCACAAAATTTTCAGGTAAAAAGCATGATTCGGTTTTTACAAAAAAAGAAGGAAACGGGCAGTAACTCCAAAAAGGAGAAGGCTGTGATTTTGTCGTTAAAAACCAAAAACAGGGGGCTGGAGTTTTTAGTAGAATTAATTCAACAAATAAGGCCCTCTTCTGCAAAGAATATTGAGGAGGCCGAGCTTCGCTTCAGAGCATTACTCTTTCAACTGGAGCATGACCGGAGTTTATTATTTGCTTTAAGAAAAGCCCTGCTAACACAATTTGTAAAAAGCAACCTTAATACAGCCCTAACAGAAAGCGGCATTATCAGCTCAAGAGGTTTTGTACAGGAATTTATAGCCAAGCTGAAGCATAAGTTTTTACCCGCATTACAGCAACCCACCGATTTTTTGTACACCATCAGCCATGTATTTTATAAAAAAAACGATTACCTGTGGGTAGGTGGTATTGATAAAACCCTCTGGCATCGTTTTTTTGAACTCTTAGGAATAGAAGTTAACCTCAGCGATCAAACACTTTCTAAACAACTCAACCAATCTTTACAGGTTTTGTCATACCGCCTGGCCAATCTGGGGATGGAAACAGAAATTACCACCCGCTTCAATTCTGTAGAAGCCGCTATTCAGCCTTTTATAGAACAAAACAGGTTGGTTAATTTATACTTAGAAAAATACCATCAGCTGGATAATGGCGAAAAAAAGTTAATACTCAATAATATTCAGGAGCACCTGTACAATTGCCGCCAAAGTAATGAATGGGTAAGACAGCAGCGCCTGCAATATGGCACCAGCCTGGCACAAACCTTCATTACAGTTCGCCTTGAACAACAGGTGGAACGCATGCTGATTATTATAGATGCCCTTGACCGCGATAATATTTTTGATACAGACCGCTTTGCCGATTATTTTGTTACCGTAGTTAAAAACGAAAACAGAAAAAACAGTTTAGGCGAGTTTCTTTCTGATAACCTTGGCTTACTAGCCTACCAGATAGCTGAACATAAAGGCAAGAAAGGAGAGAAATACATCACCCGCAGCTTTACAGAATTCCGTTCGCTGTTTCGCAGCGCTATGGGTGGTGGATTGATCGTTTCTTTTATAGCAATTTTTAAAAACCTGCTGGGCTTATTACCACTGCCCATATTCTGGCAAGGGTTTGCATACGGCACTAATTATGCATTGGGTTTTGTAACCATGGATCAGACGGGTACCACACTGGCAACCAAACAACCGGCTTACACCGCCTCAGCCGTAGCCAGTTCTTTGGATGAAGAAAAACATGGAGGCCGCCCCGATCTGCGGCAACTGGTAATTACTGTTGCACGTGTATCCCGCAGCCAGATTGCTTCTTTTGCCGGTAATCTTATTATAGTTTTTCCTTTTACCTATTTACTGGCATTTTTATACCACCTTATATTTGGCAGCAAAATAGCGTCAGATGCAGCTGCATCTAAACTACTGGCAGACCAGCACCCCTTTAATAGCCCGGCATTGTTATACGCCTGTGTTACCGGCTTCTTTCTATTTCTCAGCGGTATTATTGCAGGTTATGTAGAAAATCATATTGTATACGGTCGTGTGGCAGAACGTTTAAAAACACACCCGGTATTTACGGCCACAATGAGCCCCGGGCGTCTCAACCGGCTGGTAAAATTAATTGACAAAAGCTCTGGCGCCATTGCAGGCAGTGTGTTATTGGGTTTCTTTCTGGGCTGTGCCGGCCCGTTAGGCAAATTCCTCGGCATACCATTTGACATACGGCATATCACCATTTCTGCCGGCAATACCGGTATTGCATTTTATGGCTTAGAACATAATGTGCCGCTCGATTATCTGTTTACAGTAATACTGGGCGTATTACTCATTGGAGTACTCAACTTTCTGGTAAGCTT
>JANRMC010000094.1:0-3809 GCA_033761915.1 Flavihumibacter sp. | reverse complement strand
AACCACCGTTGGAGGCAAACCTTCTATTAGACCGGGTATTGAAGGCTGGGCAAAAATTTATGGCTACAATACTATTTCAATAGATACAGAAGATGACCCGTATGCTTATGGGTTTCAGGTGCTGTAGGCCAACGACTGGAGGAAGGTGTTTAAAAGCTGCCCAGTGAACAATAAGTAAAAGTCCCGCTGAGGCGGGATGAAGTACAAGCGCTACTCGTTCCTCGTAGCGTTGCAGCTAACATGTGCGACGCAACCAAAGATTCATTACGATACAAAAGCTGGTAACATGAAAAAAAATATTTTAATACTGTTTGTTTGTCTGCTACAGTTAAATGTTTTGGCGCAAAACAGTTTGCAGAAAATAGAACCGGTAAATTTTTCGCAGGTAACTATTACGGATGCTTTCTGGAAACCAAAGATTGAGAAAGTAGCTACCAAAACATTGGCGGCCTGTATTTATCAGACTGAAGTGGCCACACCCCGCCTGCGCAATTTTGAAAAAGTGGCCAGAGCAAAAGGCGAGGACCATGAAGGAATTTTTTACGACGACAGCGATGTGTTTAAAGCGCTGGAAGCAATGGCCTATTCTTTAAAAACACATCCCAGCGAGGCGATGGAAAAGAAATGCGATGAGTGGATTGATAAAGTAGCTGCGGCACAACAACCCGATGGTTATTTAAATACATGGTACACATTAAAGGGTTTGAAAGACCGGTATACTGATATGAGTATGCATGAAGATTACAATGCCGGGCATATGATTGAAGCTGGCGTTGCTTATTACAATGCAACTGGTAAAAGAAAATTATTAGATGTATGTATTAAATGGGCTGATCATTTTGATGCGTTGTTTGGTCCCGGCAAACAGCATTGGGTTACCGGCCATCAGGAGCTGGAACTGGCATTGGTTAAACTGTACAAGGTTACAAAGAATGATAAGTATTTAAAACTGGCAGATTGGTTGCTGAGTGAACGCGGTAAAAAACTGGCTAAAGGATATACATGGACCGATTGGCGAGATACGGCTTATGCGCAGGATGTGTTGCCGGTGAAAGAACAAAAAGAAATAACAGGCCATGCGGTACGTGCCATGTATATGTACACCGGTGCGGCAGATGTGGCAGCACAAACGGGTGATGAAGGATATATAAAAGCCATGAAAACAGTTTGGGAAGATGTGGTCTATAGAAACATGTATATAACTGGTGGCATTGGCAGTGCCGGAAGCAATGAAGGTTTTTCAGTAGATTATGATTTACCTAATGAACAGGCTTATTGCGAAACCTGTGCCAGTGTGGGCATGGTATTTTGGAACCAGCGTATGAACCTGTTAACCGGCGATGCAAAGTATATGGATGTGTTGGAAAAAAGTTTGTACAACGGTGCGCTGGATGGGTTGAGTTTAACAGGAGACCGTTTTTTTTATGGCAATCCTTTAGCAAGCCGCGGACAGCACCAACGCAGAGAATGGTTTGGTACCGCTTGTTGCCCCGCTAATATTGCGCGGCTGGTGGCATCGGTGGGAGATTATATTTATGCAAAGAGTGATGATGCCCTTTACATCAATCTTTTTGTGGGCAACGAAACAGCCGTGCAAATAGGTAAAGCAATAGTGGGTATAAAGATGGAGACGAATTATCCATGGTCGTCTGATGTGAAACTTGAATTGTCTTTAAGCCAGTCAGCCAGTTTTCAATTAAAGATAAGAACACCTAATTGGGTTGATGCCTCTGATAATAGTCTGTATAAAACGATAGATGCTGTTGATACTATTATGATGTATTATGTAAATGGCAAGCCTGTAGCTGTAACCTACGCAAACGGTTATGCTACCATAACCAGAAAATGGAAAAAAGGAGATGTGGTGAGTTTTGCATACACCCTTCAACCCTGGCTGGTAAATGCAAAGAAGGAAATAAAGCAAAACGATAGCCGCGTGGCTATACAACGCGGTCCATTGGTATATTGTGTGGAAGGTGCCGATAACAATGGCAAAGCATGGAATATTGTTTTACCCGCCAACACGCAATTTGAAACCATTGATTATAAAGTGCAGGATGAAACCGTTAAAGCTATTACGGCTACTGTGCCCGTGGTTACGGTAGCAGCAGATGGTTTGTCACTAAAAACAGAAATTAAAAAAATAATTGCCATTCCGTATTACACCTGGGCCAACCGCGGCAAAAACGAAATGCAGGTTTGGCTGCCCACTACCATTAAAGACATTAAACTGAATTATTAATTACGGCATATGAAAAAAATAGTACTGCTTGCATTGGTTTTTATACACGCCATTGTTTCTGTTGCGCAAACGCCTAAAATATGGAGCAAAGAAAAAGCCAATGCCTGGTATGCAAAACAAGAATGGCTGGTGGGTGCCAATTTTTTGCCAAGCACGGCCATTAACCAGTTAGAAATGTGGCAGGCTGCCAGTTTTGATTCTGCCACTATTGATACCGAACTGGGCTGGGCAGAAAAAATTGGTATGAATGTAATGCGGGTGTACCTGCACGATCTGGCCTGGAAAGCAGATGCAAAAGGTTTTAAGCAAAGAATGCGCACCTTTCTGCGCATTGCTAACCGCCATCATATAAAAATTTTATTTACGGTTTTTGATGATTGCTGGAACCCCGATGCTGCCATTGGTAAACAGCCCGAACCCAAGCCCGGTATTCATAACAGTGGTTGGGTGCGCAGCCCCAATATGGTGGTGCATAATAATGCCGCACAATGGCAGTATCTGGAAGAATATGTAAAAGATGTGCTTAACAGTTTTAAAAACGACCCCCGCATCTTAATGTGGGATTTGTATAACGAACCCGGCAATAGCGGTTATAACAACGGCTCTTTGCCTTTATTAAAAAAAGTATTTGAGTGGGCATGGGCGGTGCGCCCATCGCAGCCGCTTACCTGCGCCACCTGGTATAATAACGATACGCTCAATCAATACCAGCTAACCCATTCAGATGTCATTACCATTCACAATTATAACGATGCGGCCAACCTTGAAAAAGAATTGCAGGAAAAAATAAAATTGGGTCGCCCAATTATTTGCAGCGAGTATATGGCACGTACCCGCAATAGCAGGTTTCAAACACACCTGCCTATTTTTAAAAAGTATAAAGTAGGCGCCATTAACTGGGGTTTGGTTGCCGGCAAAAGTAATACCATTTACCAGTGGGATACACCCCTGCCCGATGGCAGCGAACCTAAATTATGGTTTCATGATGTGTTTAGAAAAGATGGAACGGCTTATGATGCCGAAGAAGTAGCTTTTATAAAACATATTACTGACCGGAAAAGGAAATAATTTTTGTAGCCAGCCGTGGTAACACTATTAAGCAGCTGTTGCGTCGCACTCTTCAGCTACAGTAAGAGGCATAGGGCATAAGGTTTAAGGCCTTAGCCTATACCCTTTAGCTCATACCTGTTCTACTGTTGAAGTGTGCGACGCAAGGATGTTGATTTATAATATAAATGCTGGTAACAAAAAAGAAAACTATAAAGTATAAGCAGATGAAAAAGATTACAGGCATTGTGCTAGTATTATTTTTAACTGTGGTAGTTACTGCACAATCCTATGTTCCGGAAAAAAACAATCAGTCAATTGCGGTTGCCAATGTGGTGCCGGTAAAAGCCTATGCCTTTAATTTAAAAGACGTGCGCCTGCTAAACAGTCCGTTTAAAAAAGCCATGCAATTAGACAGTGCGTATTTAATGCTGCTGAAGCCCGACCGTTTATTGTATCGCTTTTATAAAAATGCCGGTCTGCCGGTAAAAGATTCTGTATATGGTGGATGGGAAAGTGA
>JANRMC010000093.1:0-4186 GCA_033761915.1 Flavihumibacter sp. | reverse complement strand
ATCCACATCCACCCAGCCGCTTTCAATTTTGGTAATGTATTCATCTAAACCTACGTGGTCTGCACCGGCCGCTTTTGCATCTGCTTCTTTATCGGGGGTGCAAAGCACTAATACTTTTTTAGTTTTACCAGTACCATGTGGTAAGGTAACGGTGCCACGGATAGCCTGGTCTGCTTTCTTAGGGTCTACACCCAAACGGATGTGTAAGTCTACTGAAGCATCAAACTTAGTGGTGTTTACTTCTTTAACTAAAGATGAAGCATCTTTTAAAGAGTACACTTTATTTGTATCAACTTTTGCGTTAGCAACTTTTCTTTTTTTACTGATAGCCATAGCTCAACAATTTTTCAGTGATGAATTAATTTTCCCAGGGGGCTTTACCATCTACAGTTAAACCCATGCTACGTGCCGTGCCGGCTACCATACGCATAGCGCTTTCTACTGTAAAAGCGTTCAGGTCGGGCATCTTGTCTTTAGCAATAGCTTCTACCTGTGCCCAGGTTACCTTACCCACTTTACTGCGGTTAGGCTCTTTAGAACCACTTTGAATTTTGGCTGCTTCCATCAGCTGAACGGCTGCAGGAGGAGTTTTAATAATAAACTCAAAACTCTTGTCAGAATAAACAGTAATTAATACGGGAAGAACTTTTCCCATTTTATCCTGGGTTCTTGCATTAAACTGCTTACAGAACTCCATGATGTTAATACCCTTAGAACCAAGGGCCGGTCCAATTGGAGGTGCAGGATTGGCTTGTCCGCCTTTGCACTGCAACTTCACATAACCTGTAATTTCTTTTGCCATGTGCTTAATTTTTGGTGTTAACGATTGTTCTCCTGATTCGTTCAGGATACTTGATCTCCCATTCGTCTTAATAAAAAAGATCTTCTTTGGGGAGCGCAAAGGTAGGGGAAAATACCTGCCGGGCAAGGCTTTTAAAACATTTTTTTTAACGCCCCCCAACCCGGCTACCCACCCTTTTCCTTCCATGTAAAAACACAGCGGGTATAACTGCTTTACAGTTCTACCATTCTTATACCCATTTTCCCTTAATTTTACAGCCCTTAATATATGCTTATGCCAGAAAATAAGAACAGGCAGTTTATTGATTTTGAAAAGCCTATTAAAGATTTGTTAGACGATATAGAGAAGCTGAAAGAAAACAAAGATAAAAAAGAGGTAGACCCCTCAGACTATATAAAACAGCTGGAAGAACGGGTTTTAGAAAAGAGAAGAGACATTACCCAAAACCTTACCAGTTGGCAAAAAGTACAACTGAGCCGCCACCCAGACCGGCCCTACACCTTAAAGTACATACAAAAAATGTGTACCAATTTTGTAGAGCTGCACGGCGACCGCAATGTAAAAGACGATAAAGCCATGGTAGGTGGCTTTGCAGAACTGGATGGAGAAACCGTAATGATAATTGGCCAGCAAAAAGGCATCAACACCAAAATGCGCCAGCTGCGCAACTTTGGTATGGCCAACCCGGAAGGTTACAGAAAGGCCCTGCGCCTGATGAAACTGGCCGAGAAATTTAATAAGCCCATCATTACTTTAATAGATACTCCCGGCGCCTACCCCGGTTTAGAAGCAGAAGAAAGAGGACAAGGAGAAGCCATTGCCCGTAACATATATGAAATGATGCGCCTGAAAGTGCCCGTTATTTGTGTAATTATTGGAGAAGGCGCCAGCGGCGGTGCATTGGGCGTGGGTGTGGGCGACCGCATTTTTATGCTGGAAAATACCTGGTACACCGTTATCAGCCCCGAAAGTTGCAGCTCTATTTTATGGCGCAGCTGGGAAATGAAAGAGAAAGCCGCCGAGCAGTTGCAGCTAACCAGCGATAAAATGTACAGCTTTGGTCTGGTGGATGGCATTGTGCCCGAACCATTGGGCGGCGCACATTGGGATTATAACGAAGCCGCACAAAACTTAAAAAAAGTATTGGTGGCAACACTCAATGAATTAAAGCAGCAAGACCCGCAGCAGCGCATAGAAAAACGCATTGAGAAATTTGGCAAAATGGGCTTTTGGGAAGAACTGCCGGCTTAAAATTTTATAATAAAGAAAAAAATACCAGCGCCGGCTTTTCATAGCAGCAGCCTTGCGTCGCAATCCGTTCAGCGGCATTGCCAGTGGCAGCAATAGTCCGACAAACACACACATTAAACACAAATAAAACAACCAAACAAAACAACCTTTTATTAATTAACCAAAATGTTACAGCAGCAATTAAGAGGTACAGGTGTGGCATTAGTAACACCCTTTACCAGCAGTTTTGAAGTAGATTACAATGCCCTTGGTAATGTAATAGACTTTGTAATTAACAACGGAGCAGAATATGTAGTAACGCTGGGCACCACCGGCGAAACCCCCACCCTTTCTAAAGACGAGAAGAAACAGATTGTGCTGTACACATACGATAAGGTAAACAACCGGGTACCCGTTGTAGTAGGCATTGGTGGCAATAACACCCACGAGCTGGTGGAAGAATTAAAAACCTTTCCGCTGGATAAAGCCATAGCCGTATTAAGCGCCAGCCCTTATTATAATAAACCTTCGCAGGAAGGATTGTTTTATCATTATAAAGCACTGGCAGCCGCCAGCCCCAAACCTTTATTATTATACAATGTGCCCGGCAGAACCGGCCGCAACTTAACCGCCGCCACCACCCTTAAACTGGCACATGAAGTGCCCAATATTGCCGGCATTAAAGAAGCCAGTGGCGATATGGTGCAGTGCATGCAAATTTTAAAAGACGCGCCTGCTAATTTTTTAGTGGTGAGTGGAGACGATAACCTGGCCATGCCACAAATGGCCTGCGGCATGCAGGGCGTTATCAGTGTGGCAGCCAACTGTTTTCCAAAACAGTTTAGCGATATGGTGCGCCATGCATTGAATAATAATTATGCAGCCGCCAAAGCCATTAACGATCAGTTGCTGGCCGGCTACGATTTATTGTTTGCAGAAAACAACCCCGCCGGTGTAAAAGCATTTTTAGCACTGCAGGGTTTAATAGAAAACAACCTGCGCTTACCGGTAGTGCCGCTGAGCAAAGATTTGTATGAAAAGGCGAAGACATATTTAAGCCAACTGTAATTATAAAAACACCATAATTGAAAATAGTCACGCCAATGCGTGACTATTTTTTTGCCCCATCATGGCACCACCGCCAAAGTGATTGCGACGCAACGATGATGCCACGTGCACTGCCGCCGGTATCCTGCTCATTTTATCAGCGGCATATATTTTTCAGTAACTAGCTGTAGCTTTCAGTAAAACTTTGTGCATGCGCTTCTTTCTATTTATAGCTTGTTTATTTGCTGTATTTGCAGCAAATGCCCAATACACTGTTACCATAACCGTTACCGCAGATGCCGCTAAAACCGGCGATGCCATTTATATTGCCGGTTCTTTTAACAACTGGAATCCGAAGGATGCCAGTGCCCGGCTGGTAAAACTCAGCGCTAATAAATACAGCATCAGCTTTACCAATGTGGATGCGGGTGATTATGTGTTTAAATTTACCCGCGGCAGCTGGCAAAGCGTGGAGTGCACCGATAAAGGAATGGATATAGGCAACCGGCAGCTTACCCTTACCAGCGATACCACGATGCAATACACCATTGCCGGCTGGAAAGATTTATTTACCGGTATTACTGCTAAAACAAATACGGCCCTGCCCAATGTGGTACTGGCCGATAGCAATTTTGCAATGCCGCAATTAAACACCACACGCCGCATTTGGGTGTTTCTGCCCGATGATTATAACAGCACTAAGAAACACTACCCCGTTATTTACATGCACGATGCACAGAATATATTTAACAACGCCACTTCTTATGCCGGCGAGTGGGGCGTGGATGAATGTATTGACAGCATGAGAAAACAATGCATTGTGGTGGGTATAGAAAACGGCGGCAATAAACGCATGAACGAATACAATCCTTTTGACGATGCCCGCTTTGGCAAGGGCGAAGGCAAAATGTATCTGCAATGGATTGTAAACAACCTGAAACCATCTATTGATGCTAAATACAGAACCCTGCCGGGTAAAAAATATACGGCCATTGCCGGCAGTTCTATGGGTGGTTTAATTAGTTTTTATGCAGGACTGTATTACCCACAAGTATTTGGCACACTGGGTGTGTTCTCACCATCGTTTTGGATTAACCCCAACGTGTA
>JANRMC010000092.1:0-4287 GCA_033761915.1 Flavihumibacter sp. | reverse complement strand
CCAAAGGCGCGGGTCTCTCTTTTACAAAACGGATATTTATGTATATCTGGTTATGGTAACTGCTTATCCTTTAATGTAACCGGTATAAATTAAAACCAGTAAAGCAATGCCCACAATTATGCGGTAGTAGCCAAATAATTTAAACCCGTGTTTTTGTAAAAACCCAATAAAGAATTTAATAGCCAGTATGGCTACTACAAAAGCCACCAGATTGCCAATGGCCAATGTTTTAATTTCTTCTGTATGTATGTTTTTATATTCTTTCAGCAATTTATAGCCCGTAGCGGCACACATAGTAGGCACTGCCAAGAAAAAAGAAAATTCTGCCGCCACACTGCGGGTTAGCTTTTGTTGCATACCACCAATAATAGTGGCAGCGCTGCGGCTTACGCCGGGTATCATGGCAATGCATTGCCAGCAACCAATAATAAACGCTTTTACCATTGAGATGTCTTCTTCTTTTTCAACAGTATGCTGCTTAAAAACATTGTCAATAAATAAAAACACAATACCGCCCAGTAATAAAGTAATTGCCACGGTTGTAGGGCTTTCTAATAACTCGTCAATTTTATCAGAAAATAGAAAACCCAATGCCAGCGCAGGTATCACTGCCACCACCAGTTTTATATAAAACTGCCAGCTTTTAAAAGTGATAAATTTTTTCCAGTACAAAACCACCACCGCCAGTATGGCGCCTAATTGAATGGCTACTGTATACAGTTTGGTAAAAGAAGTACTTTCAATACCCAGTAGTTTTTCAGTAATAATCATGTGCCCGGTAGATGATACCGGCAAAAATTCGGTAAGGCCTTCTACAATGGCAATAATAATAGATTCAATAATGCTCATGTGGGTTATTTATTAGTTGCAACATAAACAAAAAGCGATGCATTAACGCATCGCTCTTATTATTTATTTGATAGCAGCAGGTTTTTACTGCTGGCTCTTGGGTTTTTTAAAAATAGCATATACCTGCAGCCCCAGGCCAATAACAATTACAATGGGTGCCAGTGTAATGCGGCGAAAACTGTACACCTCGTTCATGTTAAACTCATTGGCATTGCTGCTTTTGCCACCTGCCATTAATAACATACCAATAATTATTACCACAATACCTATAATCATCCACAGGTAATTGTCTTTGGTAAATAATGGTGCAGTTGATGGGGTAATGTTTGTTTTCTTTTCGCTCATAAAAAACAAGTTAAGTGTTGCAAGATAAAGGAATCGCGGCACAGATACAAACCCCGTTTTAACGGGTATTAATAAAGATCGTCCAGCTTCATTTTCAGGTATTTTATTACACTGCGGTAGGTGCTAAGCAGCGTAATGCCAATGCCTAATAAAATAATAACCCCAAACAGTAAAAACAGGCGGCTATTATTGCGCAGGTCTCTTAAATCTGGCAGCAGTTTTTCTGATACCAGCACCAATGCCCACACACAGGCAATAGCTATAACAGCAGCCACCGCCCCGTTAATAATGGCTCTTTTATTAATAGGCCCGGCAATAAACCCACGGGTGGCACCCACCATTTGCATGGTTTTAATTAAAAAACGGTTGCTGTACATAGACAGCTTAATGGTGTTATCAATTAAAATAATAGCCAGTATGCCAAATAAAGAAGCCAGCGATATTAACACAATCAATATCCACTTTAAAATGGGGCCCATGCGTTCTACCAGGCTGGCCGGGTATATCACACTTTCCACCGTCAGCTCACGGCCTGCTTCTATACCAGATTTAATAGCTACAAGGCTGTCTTTTTGTACGTACTGACTTTTAACATGAAAATTAATAGATGCAGGCAGCGGGTTGCCCTCAATAATATCTTTAAAATCTTTCTCGCCACTTTCTAACAGGCGTTGTTTGGCCGTTTCTTTATCTACATACTCCACATCTTTGGTAAAACCCTGTGCGGCAATATAGTTTTTTAAAGAGTCAATATCTTTCTGCGCCACAGTGTTTCTCAAATACACCTGCACCTGCACATTTTCTTTCAGCACATCGGTATACTTGCTGGCATTTAAAATAACCCAGCCAAAAACCCCCACAAAAAACAACACCACCGTTACGCCTAAAATGGCCATAAAGTACGAGGGTTGCGAACGCTTACCAGCGGTTTTTCCTATTTGAGACATGTGCTATTTTTTTGGATTGTTTGGAAGTGGCAAAAATAACTGATTTCGCCTTTCAAATTGTATTTTTGTGCCCCTTCTAACGGAGGCAGGTGCATTGTATTTTACAGGCTGCCGGCTTATTTTAAAAGAAGCAGGTTTTTTAAGTCTTCTTTAGCAATTTGGCCCGGCAGCCGTTGCGTCGCACACTGCAACAGTAGTAATGCTATGGAGCAACGCATTAAAGTTGCCACAGGTTTTGCAGTACATGGGTGCGACGCAAGCAAAGCTCAATAGCACCACCACTGTTGGCTACCAACTTATATTTAAAAATTATGCAGTACGATTTTAGAAAGATTGAAAAGACATGGCAACAGCAATGGAAAGAGCAAGGCGCTTATAAAGTAAGCAACCGTTCAACAAAGCCTAAGTATTATGTGTTGGATATGTTTCCCTACCCCAGTGGTGCCGGCTTGCATGTGGGCCACCCGTTGGGTTATATTGCCAGCGATATTTACAGCCGTTACAAGCGCCTGAAAGGTTATAATGTATTGCACCCAATGGGTTACGATGCGTTTGGTTTACCTGCAGAACAATACGCCATAGACCACGGCGTGCATCCGGCAGTTAGCACAGAACAAAACATTAATAATTTTAGAAAGCAGTTAGATAATATTGGTTTTTGTTTTGATTGGGACCGTGAAGTACGCACCTGCGATCCGCAATATTATAAATGGACACAGTGGATTTTTTTGCAACTGTTTAATAGCTTTTATAACCGTAAGGCTAATAAAGCAGAAAATATAACAGCACTGTTAACTGCTTTTGAAAAAGAAGGCAATGCCAGCCACCCCATGCCCAATGCGCAACACCCCATTACGGTATTTACTGCTACTGAATGGAAGGGCTTTGATGAAAAAACACAGCAGGATATTTTAATGCAATACCGCCTTGCCTATTGTGGTTACGGAGAAGTGAACTGGTGCGAGGCACTGGGCACTGTTTTGGCCAATGATGAAGTGGTGAATGGTGTAAGTGAAAGAGGCGGCCACCCCGTGGTAAAAAAGAAACTGCGCCAATGGTATTTACGCATTACAGAATACGCTGATCGTTTATTGGAAGGACTGACCCGCGTTGACTTTAGCGATAGCATGAAGGAAATGCAAACCAACTGGATTGGTAAAAGCAGTGGTGCCGAAATTGATTTTGCGGTTAAAGGCAGCGATAAAAAGCTGCGGGTATATACTACAAGACCCGATACCATTTTTGGTGTAGACTTTATGGTAATTGCACCCGAGCATGAACTGGTGGATGCTATTAAAAGTAATGAACAGACACAGGCGGTGAATGAGTATGTGGCCTATGTTAAAAGCCGTAGTGAAAGAGAACGCATGGCAGAGAAAAAAATTAGCGGTGTATTTACCGGGGCTTATGCTATTAACCCATTTGATGCCAGCAAAGAAATACCTGTGTGGATTAGTGAATATGTATTGGCCGGTTATGGTACTGGTGCAATTATGGCGGTGCCTTGTGGCGATGAACGCGACTTTAAATTTGCCCAGCATTTTAATATACCTGTTACCAATATTATTGGCCATCATTTTAATGGCACAGAAGCCAACCCTACCAAAGAAGCCGTTTTAGAAAACAGCGGTTTTTTAAACGGGCTGGTTATGAAAACAGCTATTGATGTGGCCATTGATAAAATTGAAGATGATGGCATTGGCATTAGAAAAGTAAACTACAGAATGCGGGATGCTGCTTTCAGCAGGCAGCGTTATTGGGGAGAGCCTTTCCCTATTGAGTGGAAGAATGGAGTGGCGTATGCATTGCCAGAAACAGCATTGCCATTGCAGTTACCGGCCGTGGATAGCTATAGCCCCGGACCGGAAGGCGAAGGCCCGCTGGCTAATATACCCGAATGGGTGGCAAAAGAATTAGAAACGAATACCATGCCTGGCTATGCCGGCTCATCGTGGTATTTTTTGCGTTATATGGACCCGCATAACAACGCTGCTTTTTGCGACCGCAGTGTAAGCGATTACTGGAACCAGGTGGATTTATACATTGGCGGTACTGAACATGCCGTGGGGCATTTATTGTATAGCCGTTTATGGACAAAAGCTTTGTACGATTTAGGTCATATTGGTTTTGATGAACCGTATAAGCG
>JANRMC010000091.1:0-12975 GCA_033761915.1 Flavihumibacter sp. | reverse complement strand
GGAACTCATGCTTCTAACAATTTTGATATTTCTTTTTACCGCTGCCAGTGGGAGGTAGACCCTGCCGTTAAGTTCATTAAAGGGGCAGTTACTTCTTACTTTACCATTACTGCCGCTACTAATACTTTAGTTTTTGATTTGAATGCTGCACTTACTACAGATAGTGTTTTATACCATGGCACCAAATTATTGTTTACGCAGGCTGCTAATAATACCCTGCAAATTCAGCTGCCTGTAACTTTAACCGCAGCTAAAAAAGATTCGCTTACCATTTTTTATAAAGGCGTGCCCGATGATGGCGGCTTTGGTTCTTTTACACAAACCACGCATGCCGGCGTGCCTATTATTTGGACGCTGAGTGAACCCTACGGTGCCAAAGACTGGTGGCCCTGTAAAAACGGGCTGGATGATAAGGCCGATTCTTTAGATGTACTTATTACCACACCTGATATTTACCGTGGCGTATCCAACGGTGTGCTGGTGCAAGACTGGACGGCCAATGGCAAACGATATTCTTATTTTAAACACCGCTACCCCATTACCAGTTACCTGGTTTGTTTAGCTGCCACCAACTTTGCAGAATATCGCGATAGTGTTTTAATAGATGGTAAACAATTACCCATTATTTCATACACCTATCCGGAGAACTTTACGGTATTTCAAACAGAAGAACGTTTTACAAAAGAGGCATTGCAAATATTCAGCAATGTATTTGGCACCTACCCCTATATAAAAGAAAAATATGGCCACACGCAATTTGGCTGGGGCGGTGGTATAGAACACCAAACCAATAGCTTTATAGCATGGCCCTGGAATTTTTTAATTGCACATGAACTGGGGCACCAGTGGTTTGGAGATAAAATTACTTGCGCCAGTTGGGAAGATATTTGGCTGAACGAGGTCTTTGCCACCTTTACTGGTATTATTTATTTTGAAAACACAGCACCTGCCAGCATACCGGCTAATTTACAGGCCGTAATTAATAATATTACCAGCCAGCCCGGTGGCAGTGTAAAAGTGCCAGACACCACCAATGTTAACCGCATTTTCTCTGGCCGGCTTAGTTATAACAAAGGCTTTTACCTGCTGCATATGTTGCGGGGTATTATGGGCGATGCAAAATTTTTTGCAGCCGTACGGGCTTACCTGGCAGACCCCGCAATACAATTTGGTTATGCCCGCACTGCCGATTTGCAAAAGCATTTAGAAACAACAGCTGGCATTTCTTTAAATGAATTTTTTAAAGATTGGTACAGCGGAGAAGGCTACCCCGACTACACGGCTACCTGGACTTTAAATAATAATAACTGGATTAATTTTCAACTGAACCAAACCACCTCGCACCCATCGGTTAATTTTTTTGAAATGCCCGTGCAGGTGCAATTTAAAAATGCCACCCGCGATTCTATCATTACCGTGCCCCATACATTTAGTGGCCAGCGCTTTTCAGTAAACGTAGGTTTTGTGCCAGATACCATGATTATAGATCCTAAACTATGGATACTCTCCCGCAACAAAACCACCCAAAAAGTTAGCAGCCGCAGCACAGTTGTTAACGATGTAAGAATTTATCCCAACCCATCGCCCACACAATTAAATATTTTATTACAAAACCCCAGTGGCCAGCAGTTGCAACTGGCTTTATACAACAGTGCCGGCCAATTGGTAATGCAGCAACAGCAAACCCTCAGCGGTGCTGATGAGTTGATTACTATTGCCACCTCGCATCTTGCCCGTGGCATTTACTGGCTGCACATCAAAGACAATAAAAACTTACAGGTGGTTAAAAAAATAATGAAATAATCATTAAAAATTATCGCATTAAGTAATAGTGTGTAACCAGCAGCAGTGCTGCCATCAGCAACTGTTGCGTCGCACACTTGTGCTGCAGTACAAATGTCCGCCTCTTTTAGGCGGAACAATGATATACCAGAGTTACCATAGCTGGCTACCAAAAAACAAACGCCTCAGTACGTATTTTTTATTTACTTTACCGCATGCTGTTACATGTGCACCCAGATAATCCGCAAAGCCGGAACATAGCCACCATTACAGATTGTTTACGCAAAGGAGGAATTATTATTTACCCCACCGATACCATTTATGGTTTGGGTTGCAGCATTCACCAGCACAAAGCCATTGAACAAATTGCACGCATAAAAAATATAGATGCTGCTAAGGCCAATTTTTCTTTTGTGTGTTATGATCTGAGTGATTTGAGCCAGTATACAAAAAGTATCTCCACCCCGCTGTATCGTATTTTAAAAACCTGTTTGCCGGGTCCGTTTACATTTATATTACCCGCCAGTAAAGAAGTACCTAAAATATTAAAGAGTAAAAAAGATACTATTGGTTTGCGGGTGCCGGATAATAATATTGCCCGTGCCATTGTAAAAGAGCTGGGGCACCCCATACTAAGTGCCACGCTGCCCGGAGAGATGGTGGAAGAATATACAGACCCTGAGATTATGCATGAAAATTTTAAAAACCTTACCAATATTGTAGTGCATGGCGGCATTGGGGGTATGATACCTTCTACCATTATTGATTGCACCGGCGATGCACCGGCAATCATTCGCCAGGGGCTGGGTGAATGGCCATTTACAAATGATTAATTTATTTTTATACCATGCTTACAGAACAACAATCTTTTGACAAATTTTTTAAACCAACGCTTGAGCTGGAAACTGCCCGCGTATTATTGAGAAAACTGGAACCTGCAGACACTGCTGCTATGCTGCCGCTGGTACAAGATGCTACGGTGTGGCAATATTTTACCAAAGACCTTTCTGCGCCCGGCGAGTTAGAAGCATGGGTTACACAGGCTTTACAGGCCTTTGAACAAAAAGCAAGAATGCCTTTTGCTATTATTGATAAAGACACAAAAAAAGTAGTGGGCTCTACCAGCCTGGGTAGTATTTCTTTTTTTGATAAACGTATTGAAATTGGCTGGAGCTGGCTGGCTAAAGAAGCTATGGGCGATGGTGTAAATATGAATGCCAAATTTTTACTGCTGAGCTATGCGTTTGAAGCGCTGAATTTTGAAAGAGTGGAAATAAAAACTGATAATTTAAATGAACGGGCAAAAGCTGCCTTAGTAAAAATTGGAGCGTATGAAGAAGGTGTATTAAGAAGCCATATGCAAATGCCCAACAACCGCCGTAGAGATAGTGTGTATTATAGTATTCTTAAAAGTGAATGGCCGGCAATAAAAGAATTAAAATTTAACCGGATTATGTAATGGCCGCCTAATCATTTGCTATTGCCAGCGTGTTTGCCGGTGCATCATGCACATTTAAAACTATCTTCCAATTACTATCCTGCTGCTGCATGGCCAAAGACACCTGCAGTTTTTTTGAAAACCGGTTGGCAGGTAATATGTCAAAAGGAATAACGGTTTGCGTATGGCCGGGTTCAGGTGTTTCAAATCGGCCATTTAAAATTATAGGCTTCTCATTGTCTATACGAATAATGGTGTTCTTTATCTGGCTGAATAATTCTTTAAACCGCTTGCGGCTTTCTTCAAAATTATTGCTGCTGTACAATACCGCCTGCCATTGAACAGACTGATTAGCATACATGATTATTTTACAGGATGCAGCCCCGGGAATTTGAACTGTTGACTGGTAAGTGCTGGCCTGTTCATTTTCGTGCAGCAGGTTTCCTTTGATAGTATTGAATTGATTGTTGTAATCCTGCAACACGGTTTCTATGGCCTGGTTGGTTTTATTAGAAAACACACCTTGTGCAAAACCAGCAGCAGGTAATAAAAGACAGGCAATATAAAGGAGGCGGATTTTCATAGGTAACTTCTTTTGCTTGTAACAAGATACAGCGGTTTTTGGTGTTAAGAAATAGAAAAACTACGTTGCGGCATTAATTTTGATGCAATAAAGCTTGTATAATTGCGTTGTTTTGTAGAAATTTATAGAACCAAAAACCAATATCAATGGAAAAAAATAGCATGTATTTCAATGTACACCAAACGCAAATTAACCGTAGTGTGTACCGCCCCTCATCCAACCTTTCCCGTTTTGTAAAATTTTTATGGTGTATTGTATTGCAGGGTCACTCTCCTATTGAGAACCGTCCCCGTTATATGCGTCATAGCCGTTAATAAAACGGATTAAAGATAATAGCACTTACCTCTGAAACCACAACGTTTGTGCTAGGCCCTTCTTTGCAGAGGGGCTTTTATTTTGCAGCCACTTCATTAGCCTGCAACACTCTTAAGAAATTACCCCCCAAAATTTTTACAACGTCTTTTTTAGAATACCCTTTTTCTAAAAGGGCTTTTGTAATTAACGGGTAAGTGGTAACATCATCCAACTGGCGGGGTAATGAGTTTACACCATCAAAATCGCTGCCCAGGCCAACATGATCTACTCCTATCAGTTTTACTATATAATCTAAATGATCCAGTAACACACTCAGGGGTGGCCGCATTGCTGTTACCTCTTGCGGATACTTATTAAATAAATATACTTGTGCAAAATAGGGTTCTGGGTTGAGGCGCAACATAGAATCGTATTCGTTACGATGACGATCGAGAAAATCTTTACTTCTTTTATCAAATGCAGGATCTAAAAAGCCTGAGAAAAAATTTAAATGTATTACACCCCCGTTGTTGCCAATAGCTTTTATCTGGTCATCTTTCAGGTTTCTGAGGTGGGGGCATAAACTGTAAACACAACTGTGAGATACCAGTACCGGTTTAGTGGTAATGGCCATAGCATCCCAAAAAGTTTGTTCTCCCACATGGCTCAGATCTACCAGCATACCCAGTTCATTCATTTTTTGTACTACCTGCCGGCCAAATGCAGTAAGCCCCTTATGTTTTAAAGAATCTTTTTGAGTTGTCTCATCCAGCGCAGAAGTAGCCCAGTTGGTTGAATTGTTCCAGGTTAGCGTCATATACCTGGCGCCGCGATTGTATAAAGCCTCCAGCTTTTGTAAATCGTTTTCTATCATATGGCCGCCTTCTATCCCAAACAATACCCCTAATTTTTTTTGCTTAACCGCTTTTTGCATTGCCGTTGTGCTAAAAGCCTCCGTCATGCTATTGGGGTTACGCTGTAACCATGCCATTACAGTATCTATTTCCCGGTTAGCCCATGCATAGGGGTTGGGTTGGTTGCCATCGCACCAGATAGAAAACAACTGTACATCCACCCCGCCTTCTTTCATACGCTGTAAATCAGAATGCGTTACTCCTTTTAAAGACTGGTCAAAACTTACTCCTTTTTCTATAGCGGTAGAAGGTATATCGTTGTGTGTATCTATTAATACAGCTTTTGCGTGTATTTTTTTGTATGACTGGGTAACACCAGTGAGAGATAGCAGCATAAAGAAGGCGGTCATCCATTTCATAACAGTTCATTTGCTGGTAAATTACAAAAACATTGTTTACCATGTTTGCGTACAGCTTTGCCTTACCGCTGAAGGGTGCGACGCAACGGCTGTTGCTTATTGTTCATATGCCGGCAAAATAAATAAACAACCCCGTAGAAACGGGGTTGTTCCACTTTCAACCAAATTAATGAGAAAACTTTTTTTCCTGATTAATACTGTTTATACGACGATGAAGGGCTGAACAGGTTACAGTTATTGTTTACTGCTTTACAAATGGCGATAACAGGATAAGAATAGCTGCCACAAAAAACCCCGCCAACAATGGCGGGGTTGATTTCCACTTTCCAACAAAACCTGGAGAGATTCTTTATGCTTTTTTTGCTTTTTTATATACAACCCATTCGTTGCCGTTGGATTGCAGTGTAATTTTTTGATCGGCATTTTCTACGGTAATAAAATAGCTGCTGTTACTATTTGTTGCAAACTCAAACAGGTCGCTGATCCAGTAATCGACATAATCTCTTTTTAAATCTACCTGCAAACCAATAGGCAGTTCTGTTGATAAAAGGTTTTTACTTACACCAATCATTTCACCGTCTGCTGTGTAATACGCTTCCATTACCTGATTGTTAAGCGTAAAAGCAGCTTTAATATAATTATTGGTTTTAGAAAACACCACGTTTTGTGCGGTGGCAAACTCTTGTTTAAAAGAAGTTTGTACTTTATCATTTACATTATTGCTATTGTTAGCAAAAGCTGTGTTAGTTATTATAAAGGCTCCCAACACCAGGCCTATCATCAACTTTTTCATATCTGTATTTTTAAATTTTGTTTTATACTATATCTGACGCCACTAAGCGCTTTAGGTTACATACCCTGTTTCGTTCTTTTATGAACGGTTATTGTACCGTTACCAGTGGCTTTCAACATTAATTTACCTTTATTGGTAGCTGTAGTGATATAATAAGACACCTCATTACCACTGCTATACTCTAACACATCCTGCACGGTATCTGTATCGTACTTTTTGGCCAATTCTTTAATTACCATTATTGGCAATTGGTTTACAGAAATGGTACGGGCAGTACCAATATATTCTCCACCGGCCGAAAAATAAGCCTGTACACTTTCGTTATTAAGTACAAAACTTGCTTTGTAAATACCGTCTTCGGCAGAAAGTGCATCCCAGGTTACATTTTTTACCTGTGCAAACTCTCTTTTAAATGCTTCTTTTACAATATAGCCGGGGTCATTTTTATCGGCGGCAAAAGAGCTGTTACCTACTAATATTGCGGCTGCAAACGCCACCGTTACTACAATCTTTTTCATAAAAATTAAGGTCTAATGTTTAACAATATTTGATTTTGATGAGGCAAAACTATCTTCATTCAGCGCCTTTAAAAAGCAATTGTCAGCCAACTGCAGTTTTTAACCGGCCAATTGCATAAATGCGGGTTTAAAAGATTTTTATTGCCTGCCATATACGACGATGCAAAAGTATTTTTGTTACAACCCCGGGGCAAGCAATACTTGATTGATGGCTGCAACTACTAATTAAGGTTAAAAACAAAGCATATAACTCTTGTTAGATAATTTTTTCAGACCACCGAAATGCAGGCCAGCCATGGGTTACAGCCATTTTTAATTTATTTGTTTACTACTGGTTAATATACCGTTAAATTAAGGCAATGGATTTTTTAGTATCGTTTTTAAGCAACGCACCAATGCTTGTGTAATAAAATGTAAATTGTAAGTCTATTAGATTTTATGAACTACCTGGCACATGCATACCTGTCTTTTAATAACCCGGCTATATTAACCGGCAACCTTATCAGCGATTTTGTTAAAGGCAAAAAACAATTTGAATTTGACAGCCAAATTCAAAAAGGCATCCAGCTTCATCGTGCCATAGATGCTTTTACAGATGAGCATGCGGCAACCAAAACAGCCAAAGAAATCTTCCGCCCCGCATACCGTTTATACAGTGCCGCTTTTGTAGATGTAGCCTATGATCATTTTCTGGCAACAGACCCCAATCATTTTACAGATACCTCACTGGCGGTATTTGCCCGGCATAGCTACGCTTTATTGCAGCCTTTTTCCCCTGTTTTTCCAGATAAGTTTAAGGCCATGTTCCCATATATGCAGTCGCAAAACTGGCTGTACAATTACAGGTTGGCTTATGGCATTGAAAGAAGCTTTCAGGGTATTACCCGCCGGGCCGCCTATCTTTCCGATTTTGAGACCGCCTTCTCACTTTTTAATCAGCATTACCATCAACTGAAAGCCTGTTACGATGATTTTTTTCCGCAACTATATAATTTTTCGCAGGAAACGTATTACAAACTCGTATCCCGCCCATAAACACACAGACTAATCCCCTCATTTTTTCGTTTTACCCATATCCAGAAATCATATTTTATGAAAACCTTTGTCTTTACCTTATTTATTATTACCTGCTTTTTAAGTGGCAGTGCTCAAAACGAACGCTATAATTACCCGGATGCTTTTTATTTTGTAAAAGAAGTAAAGCTTACAACAGAGGGTGGTGGTAATTTTAAATTCAGTTTATCTGTTAAAGAAGATCCTTCAGACAATCTTTCCAAAGTGCGTATTTATGCCGTACAGGTAAGGGCCGATAAAGAAGATATCATCGGCAACACAATGGTATATGCCAATGCCAGCGGTACCGCAGAAAAAACATATACCGTAGAAGGCAGCATTCACCCCGAAGCGAAACGCATCTGGCTTTATGTGGCTGTAAATGGCAATGGCAATTTCTATTTCGATAATATAGAATATTTCACCGGCAATGCTTCCGGCTGGCAACCCATACCGCTCGATAACAACTCTTTTGAAAATACCGGTAAAAACCTTTTTAAAGGATACTATGTAAGTAAAAAATCTGCCCCTCAATTACAGGTTAACAACAGCAGCAGTTTTGCCACGCATGGTAAAAGCAGTTTACACGTATTTACGGCCGGCATGAAGGCTGTGGCGGCACTGGCTAAAGCAGAAGCTATTACAGCAGACTATTAATATTGGGTAACCAGCTATTGTTTTTCATAGCAGCATCCTTGCGTCGCACCCTTCAACAGTTAGTTATTAATGCAGGCATTGGTTTTATTATAAGCGGCTTAACAACTCTTTTATTTTCGTTTCAATATAGTCCCTCACTTTATTAAACTCATCGGGCTCCATATGCTTGGGGTCGGGTATTTGCCAATCTATAAATTGTTTGGCAGGCATCCAGGGGCAGGCGTCACCACAACCCATGGTTACCACCGCATCAAAGGGTGCATACGCCTCCACTTCCTGCAGCGATTTACTGTCGTGTGTACTTAAATCATACCCCAACTCTTTCATAGCGGCTATAGCCTTGGGGTTTACTATACCGCTGGGTTTGCTGCCGGCACTGTACGCAGCTACCGTTTCGCCGCCATGTATTATTGCAAAAGCCTGGCTCATCTGGCTGCGGTTACTGTTTTCCACGCAAACAAAAAGCAGTTTTTTCTTTTTCATACCAAATGTATTAATGGCTGCAAAATTGCACTAAAATTTTCGGGCATAGTGCAATTAGTTATAATTTAATAGTACCACTTAACGTAAGTTTAAGAACAATAATTACAGCAGTGGCTATTTTTGCAGCTGTTCATCGTTAAAATATTTTGTATGAAAAATTTACTTCCCCTGTTAGCTTTCGCAGTAATTACAGCCAGCTCATGCGTAAGCCAAAAAAAGTTTAAAGCAGAGCTGGCCCGATATGAAGCACTCAATGCTTCTTACACACAATTACAAGGCAGTTTAAAAAAATGCGAGGATGATAAAACTGAATTGAACCGCAAACAAACAGCCCTGGAAACTGAAATAAACGGGCTTAATAAACAAATAGGTTTTTTAAAAGAAAACAATACACAGGCCTTAAAGCAGTTGCAGGATCTGTCTGTTATATCATCGCAACAGGCAGAAAGCATCAAAAAATCTTTAGAAAATATTGGTGCTAAAGACAACTACATTCAAACCCTGCAAGAATCGCTGGCCCGCAAAGACTCTTTAAACATGGCACTGGTTATGAATTTAAAGGGGGCTGTTGGCAGTCTGGAAGATGAAGACATTAATATTAAAGTGGATAAAGGCGTTGTTTATATAGACATTTCAGATAAACTCTTGTTTAAAAGCGGCAGTTACGATATTACAGATAAAGCAAAAGAAGTTTTAGGCAAAGTAGCCGCTGTTTTAAAAAATCAACCCGATATGGAGTTTATGGTAGAAGGCCATACCGATAATGTACCTTTTGCTAAAGGTGTATTGGTTGATAATTGGGATTTAAGTGTAAAACGTGCCACAGCTGTGGTAAGAATTTTACAAAAGCAATATGGCTTAGACCCCACCCGTATGGCTGCTGCCGGCCGCGGAGAGTTTAAGCCAATTACAGATAATGCCAATACAGAAGGTAAGGCCACCAACCGCCGCACCCGTATAGTTATATTACCGCAGTTAGACCAGTTTTTTAAACTACTGGAGCCTAAAAAATAGTACTCTTTCTATAAAAACAAGCGGCTTTAAGCCGCTTGTTTTTATTTGGTACCTTTAAGTATATGAAACAATGCTTACTTGCCATACTATTAATTTATACCATGCCGGCATTTGCTCAACAGCCAGACGCACTGAAGTTCTATTACAAAAAAGAACTGCTATTGCAATTGAAAACAATTGGCAACAACCCTGCCCCTATGCTTACAATAAAAGAACAGTGGTTAAAAGAAGACGCTGGCCTGCAATTGGTTTATAAATGTGGCAGCAAGCACCCCGGGTGGCAGCGTACCTTTCAATGGGCCATAAATGAAAACGAGTTGGTAGCTGAAAAAACCTTTGGCAGCGATGAAGGCACTTATACCTTACTATTTAAAGATTATAAAGAAGCCCTGATAAAACACCGCAAACTATTGCTGTATACCATACAGCAGCCCCCGCAAAAAGGTGGCCCCAGTGGTATACGCCTTCAACGCTTTTTGGTATGCCAGTTAATTCTTGAGTAAATTGCGCCATGCCCCGAAAATTTATATTCTTAGTAAACCCAATTTCTGGTACCCGTTCTAAACAATCTTTACCAGACTTAATTCATGCAGCGGCAAAAGAACACAAAGCAACAACTGTTATTTTACCAACTGTGGCCAGCGGTAATTATCAGTTTGTAAAACAACGCATAGAAGAAGAAAAGTTTACTGATGTAATTATTTGCGGTGGCGATGGTTCTGTTAACCAGGTTATAGAAGCTTTAAAAGAAACCCCGGTTAATTTTGGTATTGTACCCCTTGGTTCTGGCAATGGTCTGGCGCTTAGTGCTAAAATTCCAAAGCAGCTAACTAAAGCCATTGAGCTTGCGTTTACAGGCACACCACACATTACTGATGCGTTTTTAATTAATAACAGCTTTAGCTGCATGCTTTGTGGTATTGGCTTTGATGCAAAAGTGGCGCATGATTTTGCCCAGCAAAAAAAACGTGGTCTGGCTACTTATACCAGGCAGTCAATAAAAAACTTTTTTACGGCAAAGCCATATAGCTTTTTACTGCAATGGGGCGAGCATGAATTACAAACAGAAGCCTACTTTATAAGTATTGCCAACAGCAACCAGTTTGGTAACAATGTTACCATTGCCCCTAAGGCCAGCCTGAGCGATGGACTACTGGATATAGTGGTGGTGCAACGCATGTTAAAAGCTCAATTACCGCTGGCCTTATTGCAGCAATTAACTACCGGCACCCCCATGGCTACCAGCAAAGCATTAAAAAAGTCTGGTGTATTATATTTTCAAACCGATGGTTTGATTATTAAAAATATTGACAATGCACCTTTGCATGTGGATGGTGAGCCCCGCGAAACTGCCCGAAAGTTTACCATTAAAGTACTGCCCGCCTGTTTTAAATTGATACAACCCGCCGGATAAACATGCTGAGTAAAGCGCTGCGGTTAACGGGTGCGACGCAAGGATGCTGCCATTTTGCTGCTGCCGGCTACCTCATTATTGTTTTAATAAAGCACTGTCTGCACTTTTTATAAGGGTGTAGAATTTTTGATACACATTGCTGTTAATTTCATTATCAAGCGATGCTTTGATATCGTTTTTCTCGTGCTGTGTTAAATGAAAATTAAGTGCGGCACGGCTTTCTTTATTATTATTATCGTATTGAAAAGTAATTTTATGAAAAGGTTGCCGCACCAGTTGCTGAGAAAGGCTAACCAGATTATCCTGATTATACTCCTGCATTTTATACCAGTTAAACTGTAACAGCAACATAGGTTTAGTAACCAGTTCTGAAACGGCTTCAGACTCAAAGGGGCTATCCCACGCACCTACTTTTCGGTCTCGTATTTGTATTAACAAAACACCACTGGTGTTTTCATCAATCCACTTTTTAAAAACATCTATAAAGCGTAATGCAATCTCTTGTCCAAAATTATCACGCAGGCCGGCATCCATTACATCTATCACCGGTGCAGATGGCAGCCATACATTGGGCAACACGTAAGGAAAAGTGGCATTCATTCTAAGCGCAGTAAGCAAACGCAGGTTCATTGGGTTTTGCTTTTCAAACATAGAAGCAAAATCCACCGCATCTGCATCGGGTGCTACACTCAGGCTGGTATCGTGCACCGGTTTCATTAAAAAACGCATGGGCTGTGTGCCTATTACCAGCTTACGGCCATCGCGGGTAATAACTGCATTAAATAACATCAGGGGCACGGTTGCTTTTTTCTCGAGCGGGGCAATATCTTTTAGTTGCTTATTTAACAGGCCGCGGGTGTTTTCAGATAGCTTTTGCTCAAAAGCATAGCCACGGTCTTTTATATAAGAGTATTGGCCCACCGTAAAACGTTGTGCCGGCGAGGCCAGATCTCTGGCTACAAAAGAAGAGAAGGTGGCGTTTAGTAAGTCTTTTGAAATATCATCTACATACTTTGTGTGCTGCAGATTAATAGAAGGTGTTTGCTTTTTTTGCAATGCCAGTTCTCTGAAATAAGCAGCGCCCAACATACCACCAGAGGCACCTGTAATCATAAATGTTTTATCCATCAGCCCGCCACCACTTAAACTATCCAGCCGTTGTAGCATGCTTAAGGTAAACGTAGCGCTGCGGGTGCCGCCCCCGCTTACATTTATTATAACCAGTTTGGGTTTACTGCTGTTTTGTTTTGCTTTCCATTGGTTTAATATGGCAATCATATTATCATAATCTGCACTGCTGTTAGCCGGCTTGGCCATTTCATTCAGGCTTTCATTATCGTACATAGCCCTTGGGATGGCTTTGTTATAATTTAAGCCATAGGCTTTGTTGGTGGGATCAATAATTTCGTAGCGGTACAGTACATTCAGCACCAGCAGCAGCACCACAAAAAAAGGAACACTCCAGCTTTGTAAGAAATAAGAAAAGGCCCCTGCCACCGCTACCAGTATTGCAAAAAACAGTGTAATGCTGGCCGCAGCGGGCAATTGAAAATAGCTGTTGTCTAAAAAAAAGCCCACTACAATTAAAAACACAAAAGCAAAAAAGATAGAGAGCATAGCCGCAAAATTGTGCCGGCTAAAAATAGTTTCAATAAAGCTGGCACTATAGTGTG